>CAKZLA010000114.1 GCA_937124525.1 uncultured Desulfobacterium sp. | reverse complement strand
TATCTCAATGAGCAGATGCGGGCCATCCAGAAAGAAATGGGGGATGAGGGATCTGCACAGCAGGAATATCAGGATCTTGAGCGGGATATCAAGAAAAAACGCTTGCCCAAAGAGGCTGCAGCCGTGGTGAGACGGGAGTTTGAAAAACTCAAGATGATGTCTCCCATGTCCTCCGAGGCCACCGTGGTGAGAAATTATATTGAGTGGATTACCTCCCTGCCATGGTACCGGAAAAGCCGGGTGAAGACCGACATTGTTAAGGCGGAAAGTATTCTCAATGAGGATCACTATGGTCTTGAAAAACCCAAGGAACGGATTCTTGAGTTCCTGGCGGTCCAGGTTTTAGTTAAAAAGATCCGTGGGCCTATTCTTTGTCTGGTGGGGCCTCCAGGGGTGGGAAAAACTTCCCTGGCTCGCTCCGTGGCCCGGGCCATGGGACGTTCCTTTGCCCGGATTTCCCTGGGCGGGGTGCGGGATGAGGCGGAAATCCGGGGTCATCGACGTACTTACATTGGTGCCATGCCCGGTAAGATCATCCAGACACTGAAGAAAACCGGTTACAGCAATCCTGTATTTTGCCTGGACGAGGTGGATAAGATGAGCACGGATTTCCGGGGAGACCCCTCTTCTGCGCTCTTGGAAGTGCTGGACCCTGAACAGAATTCCACATTTAATGATCATTACCTGGATGTGGACTATGATTTATCCGATATTTTATTCATCACAACGGCCAATACTCTCCATGATATTCCAGCGCCCTTGCAGGACCGCATGGAGGTGATTCGCATTTCTGGATACACCGAGTACGAAAAGGAAAAAATTGCCCATGGATTTCTCATCCCCAAGCAGTTGGAACTCAACGGGCTGGATGAAAAACGGGTGACTTTTTCCCAAAATGCGGTGTTGAGCATCATCAAGGAGTACACCCGGGAAGCTGGCGTCAGAAACCTTGAGCGGGAAATTTCATCGGTGTTGCGAAAGATTGCCAGACACATTGTCCAGACCGGTGATGAAAAACTGAAAAATGTTTCTGCCAGAACCGTTGCCAAGCATTTGGGGCAGCCCCGTTTCCGCAATGGGGTTCTTGAAAAAAAAGATGGTGTTGGTATTGTGACAGGGCTTGCCTGGACCCAGGCTGGGGGGCAGCTTTTAACCATAGAAACCGTTACCATGCCGGGTAAGGGCAATGTAAAGGTGACAGGAAAGCTCGGGGAGGTTATGCAGGAGTCAGCATCGGCGGCCGTGAGCTATGTCAGATCCCGGAGTCAATCCCTGGATATCCCGGAAGATTTTTATAAAACACTGGATATCCATATCCATGTGCCCGAAGGGGCCATTCCAAAGGATGGACCATCGGCGGGCATTTCCATTTGCACGGCAGTGGTGTCGGTGTTGTCCGGACGGGCCGTGGATCGAAAAACAGCCATGACTGGAGAGATTACCCTGAGAGGGCGAGTTCTGCCCGTGGGGGGGCTTAAAGAGAAACTTCTGGCGGCCCATGCCAGTGGCATCAAACGGGTGATTATATCCCATGAGAATGAAAAAGATATTTCTGAACTCCCTTCATCCATCAGGAAACAACTGGACATTGTTCTGGTGGAAGAGATGGATGAGGTGCTTTCCCTGGCCTTGATGGAAAAAAATAAAGAATAGATTTTTTTTGCTTGACACCCGGAGGGATTAAATATATATATTGTCTCGTTTTTGAGGGGGCGAATAACTCAGTTGGTAGAGTGCAACCCTTACAAGGTTGAAGTCACAGGTTCGAGCCCTGTTTCGCCCACCACCTCTAAAACGATCACTTAATGCGGGGGCGTAGTTCAGTTTGGTTAGAACGCCTGCCTGTCACGCAGGAGGTCGCCGGTTCGAGTCCGGTCGCTCCCGCCATTAAAAAGATCAAAAAAAGGGGATGTCAACGATACCGTTGACATCCCCTTTTTTTTGTTTGGGATTAACTCCTTTTGCTGGTCAATATTCGGGTTGGTAATGTAAATGTTTGGCCAGTGCCCCATATTTGGGTATTTGGGACTGCGTAGCATACTAATGCTAAGGTGGGCAGGCCAAACCATAGGTGAATATGGGGTGCTGGCCGGATATTTACTTAGATTTTTTGTTCGGTTGCCATGAAGCAGGGGATGCAAAGATACCGTCCCCCATACCGTCTTATCCTGGACTCCATGGTCGTCTCTCCACAGGCTTCGCACTGGATACTTGCAAGAATCTGGGCTGGTCGCACCGGGGGGGTGGAGACCTCTTCCACGCTGAATAACTCATCCAGATCGGCCTCCATGATGCGTGTTATGGCGGTTTTTCGAAGTGTGTTGCACTGTTCATGTTCCTCGGGGGTGGCGGTGCCTGCTGTTATTTTTCCCATGAGTCTGCCCAGGATTTCCCGATTGGGATCATTGCTTCGAAAACTTTCCAGGAAAAGGGCTCGAAATCCCTTTTCTGCCTCTCTGTCAAAGAAGGTAAACCCTGATTTTCCATAATCTTTATGTACCAGGTTGCCCTTGCCAAAGCTGCATCCGGTGAGGAACTGGACGGCATCCAGGGCGCACATGTCCGTTTCCGCCACACACACCGGCTTTTTTGCCTTGTCAATCTGGAGTTGCTGAATGGCAAGTTCGGAAAGACGGATGCCAATGGCCAGTCCCGGGCAGGTATGACCGTGGAAGGCAATTGTTTTTTCAATGGTTTCCTTGTCTATGGTACATTTCATGTTTTATCTCCTTTAGGTTTATAGGTTTATAGGTTTATAGGTTTATAGGTTTATGGATGAAGCTGTTGATTTAGTCGGTTTTTTTAAAATAGACACACGACATGTGGGGTTTTTGTGACTTGAAAACCAATATATTGTATCTATGTGCCATAAAATCAACTGAGTCATGGATTTGTGGATGAAGCGGCCCGAGGGGTTCCAGAGTGCAGGGGTAATTGGTATATTTGTACGGTGGGCTTTTTAGATTCCCATGCATTGAATTTTTCTGGCTTTTTGTGGATTAGCGTGATGTCAATACGGCAATATTGAATAACATATTGAAACAAAATGGCTTTTTATAGAATTTCTTCTGCAACTCTCTGAGTTTCACACTAATCCGCGATGAGCCATTTTCCTTAACATTTATTTGCCCACCAACTCACTAATCCAGCAAGCCATTACCCCATGGCGGTGATTAACCCCACAATGGCCCCGGTCATGCAGGTGGCAATGGTACCAGCAAAGACGGCCCGTATTCCCAGTGAAGCAATCTCACTTCTGCGGTCAGGCGCCATGGTTCCCATGCCACCGATCATGATGCCAAGGCTGCCGGGATTGGCAAATCCACACATGGCATAGGTTAGGATGAGGCGGCTGTTTGGGCTTAACGCTTCCTTGGGGAGGTTGCCAAGCTCCATGTAGGCCAGAAATTCATTTAAAATGGTTTTGGTCCCCATCAATGATCCTGCTGTATGGGCCTCATGCCAGGGAATTCCCATGAGCCAAGCCACCGGAGCCATGATCCATCCCAGAAGGCGCTTTAAGGTAAAGGCCGCTCCCTGGAAGTGGGGTATGAGGCCCAGAAAGAGGTCCACAATGTAAACAAGGGCCACCAATACCATGAGCATGGCAACGACGTTGATAAATAGCTGTACCCCCTGGGTGGTGCCCTGGGTGACGGCATCCATGGAGCTGGAGGCGGTTTCCGGGGGGATGGCATCTCCAGATGTTACGGGCAAGGTTTCCGGGATCATTGTCTTTGCCACGGTGATGGCCGCCGGGGCACTGATGATGGAGGCCACCAAAATATGGCCCAATACATCGGGGATGGTGTCTTTGAGTAACGTGGCATATAACACCATGACGGTTCCGGCAATGGTGGCCATGCCCGTGGTCATGAGGGAAAAAAGTTCACTGCGGGTGAGTTCTGGAAAATAGGGCCGGATAAAGAGAGGCGATTCTATCATGCCCACAAAAATATTGGCAGACACCCCCACCCCTTCGGCCCCTCCCAGCCCAAAGGTTTTTTTCAAGGCCCAGGAAAAGACTTTTACCAGGGCGGGTAGAATTTTCCAGTAAAAGAGCAGGGAAGAGATGGCGCTCATGAGGATTAAAAGGGGCAAGGCCTGGAATGCCAAGATATAAGAGGCCCCGGGAAAGGACTCAGAGAAAGGTAATGCCCCCCCACCAAGGTATCCAAACACCATGGATGTCCCGGCTTTGCATGCCTCAACCAGACCCAGCACCGCACCGTTCAGGGCAATGAAAATTTGTCTGAAAAAGGGCAGTTTCAACAGGATCACCGCCAGCAGCAGCTGAATAAAAAGTCCGGTGAGTATGATTTTTAATTTTACCGCCCTGGGGTTTTCACTCACGGACCAGGACAGGACAATAAATACAATCAGCCCGGCAATGCATTGAAATGCCATGATTGGCTCCTTTCATGATTTGTTTTTTATGAGTTCCTTGAATTTTTGAAGGGAGATGACTATAAGATAGGTCAGGCCTGCAATGATAATGATTGAAGGCCCGGAAGACAGGCCCTGGAAAAAAGCCAGGGCAAGGCCAGCAGTGTTGAATGACATGCAAAAGAAGATGGAAAGCAGCATCATTTTCCACATGCGGCTGGTGAACTTACCGGCCACCGCCGCCGGGAGCGTTAACAGGGCAATAACCATTACAATACCCACAATCCTGACCAGCAACACAATGGTCAATGCAGTGAGGCATAAAAGGAAAATATAGTACCCATGGGCATTTATTCCCCTTAATGTGGCAAATTCATCATCAAAGCACACCGCCAGAAGACGGTTATAAAACAGGAGGGTGCTGGCCACGATAAAAGCGTCCAGAACCATTACCAGAATGATGTCTTTACTGGAAATGAGCAGGATATCTCCAAAAAGAAAGCTTGAAATTTCAAAATAACCCGGGGTAAGATCAATGAAAATAAGGCCTGCGGCCATGCCCACAGACCAGATGGCACCAATCACGGTGTCTTCCCTTTCCCGGGCATAAATAGATACCAGGCCTGTGATAATGGCAGCGGCCAGGGCCGATGCCACAGCCCCCATCATGGGGTCCAGCCAGGAGAGTCCAAAGGTTCTGTTTAAATACAGGGCAGCCCCAATACCCCCAAAGGCGGAATGGGAGATGGCACCGGCAAGGTAGCTTATACGTTTGGTAACCACATAGGTGCCGATGATGCCAAAGGAAATGCTGGCCAGCAGGCCCACAATCAGGGCATTTCTTAGAAATTGAAAATCCGGTTGGGTCAGTATCTGGATAAAATCAGTCATGGAGATGTCCCATTTCACAGCAGCGGTGGTCGTGGCGTATCATTTTAAGATCTCCGCCATAAATGTCCTTGATCATGGTGCCGTCAATGGTGGTGGTGGGGTGGATCACCACCTGACGATTGACGCAGATGACGCTTTTCACCACCTGGGAGGTAAATCCCAGATCATGGGATACCAGAAGAATGGTCATGCGCTGGTTCAGGCGTTTTAGAATGTTGTACAGATCCTTTTCCGACTCCTGGTCAATGTTGGAGGTGGGCTCATCCAGGAGCAGCAGCTCGGGTTCACTGCAAAGGGCCCGGGCAATTAAGACCCGTTGCTTTTGTCCGCCGGACAGGGCATTGAAATGGGTCTTTTTAAAGGTATCCATTTTGACTTCCCCAAGGGCCGTTGCCGCAGCATCCCTGTCCAGGGCTCTGTACCGGCCCCATCTCCCTTTTCCCAGTCTGCCCATGAGGGCCACGTCCATGACTGTGACGGGAAACTGCATATCCAGATGGGAGTATTGGGGCATATAACCGATTTTGCACCGGCTTTTTGCCGGTGGCTTGCCAAAAATTCTGATGGTACCGGAATTGGGCTTTAACAATCCAAGGAGTAACTTTAAAAGGGTTGTTTTGCCGCCGCCGTTGGGGCCCACAATGGTGGCAAAATCTCCCTGGGGAACGGTGAGATTGACATCCTTGAGCACATTCCTGGCCTGGTAGGCAAAGGCCAGGTTTTTTATTTCAACAGCTTGTGAGGGTTCCACAATATTCATATCTTCCTTTCATATTAAATCTACAGCAGATTGCTACTTGTCGAGTGTTAATGACTTGTATCTTCTTTTGCGACTTGCGCTTGTTGGATTAAAATTGGGATGTCTAAAAACCCGTTTTTTACCCCATTCTTTTTACTCGGTTCTTGGGTCTGCAAATATTTGGTTGAAATGCTTGTGCTGAAAGACTTTTCAACAACCATAACAAGATCAAAAAACCGAGCAAAAAGAAGTGGTGAATTTTGGACGCCCCAGACTAAAACAATATTTTCGGATTTGATCACAACCTCTGGCATTTGGGGGAAGGGTCTCATATCCTGAATTTTTAAACAGGCTCTGAGGGTTAGATTCTTATCTCTTATTTTCGTGTTATTTTGGCAAGAGAATCAGAAAAACTTTTTGGTTCTGGCTTGTTCAGGTTAGGATATAAGGGAGTCAGGAGTTTTCAATTTACCATTTAGGGGCTCAGAAGCTTTTAGTCTACCGTTTAAGTAAGTCAAAATTTAGAAAACAATAGCCGTCTGGGGTTATAAATGGTAAATCAATAAGCTCTGTCTCCCTTATTCTTCTTCAAACTCTGATATATTCGACTTTTCACTGAGATTGGGAGATAAATTGATTTGCTCTGCCTCCCTAAAGTATACTCAATCATTTTGTGTTTATTTTTTTAGCACATATGAAAAATAAGTCAACTACCCCTCCTAAATCAGAGCTTCAGAAGGGGATTCCTTGGTGAAAAATAAAGGGCTGAAAAGGCATTTCTTCTGGGAACAAAAGGAAGGGCTGTGTGATTGTATTCAGCAGCAAATCAGTAAACAAATGACCAAACACCCAGATGACTGACGGGAGTCATTGAAGAAGGGGAATATGAAGAAGGAAAAAAGATCTGATAATCTGCAAGCGTTAAACAGGGGTGGCGTTCTCATCAAAACCTCATGTGGGAATATTCAGTTTGGTATTCCGCCGGAAACAATAAAGGATACAATGAAGCTTTCCGGGAATGTGCCTAAAACATATATTGTACCCAATTATATGTTTTCCATTGAGGAGGGAATCTCATTGGCTGAACTGGAATTCCCTATTTATTTTAATTTTTTTGTAAGGCAGCAAAAAACCCGGGTTATCTGCACAGAGGCCCAGGCAAGACGCTTGACCATTGTTCTGAAAGAAGCATTGACCGGGCCGGATTTGTTTGACTATATCGATGAATTTACAGATGGCGAAAATTCTCTGGGATTTCCTGATTTAAAAGCTGAAGGGGATTATTTCCGGACCATGTCAATTGACGGCACAGTGCGAAAAATAGGGCTTGATGATGTGGTGGAGTTTGTTTTTTTTGATGATAATGGAAAGGTTTGTTTTGATACCATTGAAGTGTGTCTCGATGAACAGTTTAATATTGAAATCCATGACCAAGGGCAAAAAATCGCCCGGATAGAAAGAAATTTTCAGATTGTTCCGTCAAAAAAAGCAAATAAAAATAAGGCAGTTGTATTTCGAGCGCCTTTATTTGGGGTTACCACCATAGGCGCAGGCCATGGGTTTGATCCGGATTCAATTACGTCGGGCATCATTATCTGGATAAATCGAAGGGGAATTATTGTGGATCCCCCTGTTAATTCAACGGATAAACTTTTGCGACTGGGGGTTAACCCAAAGTTGATCGACAGTGTGATACTGACCCATTGTCATGCGGATCATGATGCCGGTACCCTGCAGGCAATGATGCAGGAAGGAAAACTGAATCTTTATACCACAAAAACAATATTTAATAGTTTTATTAATAAATCAGAAGCTGTGACAGGGATGGGGCGTTTTCATTTGAAAAAATTGATTGATTTTTCTCCTGTACTTCTGGGTGTGCCCCTGAACATCATGGGGGGGAATTTTATTTTTAATTATACCCTTCATTCCATTCCAACGATTTCCATTCAGGTTAATTTCCGAAAAAAATGGATAGTTTACAGTTCAGATACCCTTAATGATCCTGATTCTATCAAAAAAATGTACAAGCAGGGTGTTGTTTCAAAGGCCCGTTATGATTTTTTGCTTAACTTTCCCTGGGATAAGGATTTTATTTTTCATGATGCTGGGGTTCCACCTTTACATACCCCGGCTGAATATCTATGTACCTTGCCCGAAGAGGTCAGAAAAAAATTATACCTGGTTCATGTCAGCCGGGAGAGCGTCCCCAAAGACAGTGGCCTGAAAATTGCGCCAACCGGTTTATCCAATACTGTTGAACTGGATGTAAAACCATCGGATTTTGATGAGACATTGGAGTTGTTGAACGTACTGATGAATATTGACATATTTAAAAAATTTAATATTGCAAAAATAAGGGGTTTTTTAAGTATTATCTCAAGGGAGAACTTCACTGCCAACCAATTTATTTTTCAAAAAGGGGACCAGGGAGATAAGTTCTATATCATTATCAGTGGAACAGTGGACATTATTGATAATGACAAGGTTATTTCAACTTACAGTGACAGTGATTATTTTGGTGAAAAATCTATTCTGTTAAATAAAAAGAGAAGCGCATCCATAAAAACCCGGAATAATGTAAGACTTTTATCCATATCAAAAGATCAATTCTTGGGATTTGTTCGGGGAACTGATATTGAGAACAGTATTTTACGACTGGCTGTCTTGCAGGACACTCAATTGAGAAAACTGCTTGATTTGAACCGTGTTTTTAGATTATTGACAGCCACCCAGAAAATTCAATTGCATAAAATAGTGGAGCCGGCTTTAAAAAAATTTACCCCGGGTGATGCCATTATCACCGAAGATGTTAAAAATGACAATTGCTATTTCATTGAAAAGGGCAGTGTAAATGTATTCCGTAAGAATATTTTTTTTGCTAACCTTGGAAGGGGGGAGCTGGTTGGGCTGGGCAGCGTGTTCAGTGAATCCTCTTTTTCCCATTTTACCGTTATTGTAAAAGAGCCTGTTCTACTTCACAAGATCAAACGAAATGATTTTAAAGCTTATATTGAAAATAATCCTGGGGTTTATGTGAAATTTTATTATTGTGATTATTAAACTCGATGAGTATCCACACATATGTTTTTCAGTATTTCATGGATATATATCGTTGATATTTCTGGGTTTTGTTTTGAGGAATATATGCTCGGGCATTTACCCAAGACCAACACGGCAAATGTCCATGGGCGTAATCAAAACTTGAAATTTTTTTAAATTTTATTATGATACTCAATTCAGGGTTTGATCAACTCAAAATTGATGGCCGGTGTTTTTATCAAATTTGAACTCCCCATGGTCCAAAGAAAGGGAATCTCCCAGGGTGATATGAATGGCAAAAAAGAAAAAAAGCAGGAAAGTTGTAAAGACAAAAATAAAACAGAAGCTTATGGCGTTGCCCTTTGCTGAACTGATGGCAAAGGGTGACCATTTTGCCGCTTCCGGTAAACCCCGGGATGCCATTGAACTATATAAAATGGCCATGAAAGCATCAAAATCAGCGGAGCACACGAAGCATGTTCACCGCAATCTTTTTCCGGCTTATCTGGCAAGGGCAAAAGAACTCAGGGACAAAAATATGCTTGTGGAGGCAAAGGCCCTTGAAAAACAGGCACTGGCATATCTACCGTCCCCGGAACTCATGGATCAATCCAGCATGATCTCCTTTATCGGGATGACGAATACCCGGGAGACATTGGAGTACGTTGTAAAATACGTTAAACACAAAGGCATGGATCCCATTGTATCAGCCATGATTGCCGATGAACTTATAATGGAAAACGGCTGGTACCTTTTGAAAAAAAGACATGAACCATTGTTGTTTTCCCGGGATGCCCCCATCATAAAAGAATGTGTTCCCCTTATGGATAAAGGTAAATGGCAGCAGGCAGCAGACCTCATGAAGGGCTTGCCAAGAACGTCTCCATTTGCCCATATTCGCATGTTCTGTCGGGCAATGGCCGCCTTTGCCACCGGGGATGACAAAAATATGCTCAAGGCGATCTCTTTTATTCCCAGTGAGTCTGTTTTTAGAAAGATTACCAATACCCTTAAAACAAGCATACAATGCGTTGAAGCAAAAACCATGATCCAGGGAGATAAGGGACTTGTGGCGTGTCTGTGGGAAGGCCCCACAACCATCTGGGAAACGGCGGGGCAGATCATTGCCCGGGCCGAGAAAAAACAGTTTGATAATAAGATGAAACAACTGATCACAACTTTTGCAACCCATATTTTGCCCGATGATACAGAGTATGCCAAACAATATATCCTGGAAACCCTGTGGCAGCAAAATATTTCAGATGCCCAAAAAATCAGTGCGTTTGAACGGGGCCTACTGCCCACAAAAGCCAAGTTTCTCCGGGCAAAGCGGGAGATCGTGTTCCCGAAAAATTCCCTTTTAAATGCAATGGAATATCTTAATTTTTTGAAAAAAGCAGGTGCAGATGCCCATTATCTTGCATTAACAGAGTCTGCCATTGTTTTATATCTTTGCGATTATATTCAGGCTGGTGGAGATAATAATCATTTAAATCATATCTCTAATAAAGTGGCCAAAAGATTTGGTATTTTTCCCAATGAACCGTTTGCATTAAGGTTCATGCAGTTTGTAAGCCATGGTATTCAATGTGATCCGGGTAACCGATTGCTTTATGAAGTATTGGTCAAACTGGAGAGTAATTCAAGGGATTTGAAAAATCTTAAAGAAAAACTGCTCCTTTCCATGTGTGATGTTTATCCTGATGATCCCTCTCCCTGTATTGAATTGGCATCTTTATATTATGGTAAAAATGCCTTTAGAAAAGCCGAAAATATTCTTAAAAAAGCCATGGAACTTGCCCCCTATGACAGTCGGGTCCAGGATCAACATCTCATATCCCTTATTATATCTGCTGATAAGGGAGTCAGTAAAAATAATTTTCACCTTGTCTGGAAGGATTTAGAAAAAGCCCAGAAGATTGATACCGGTAATAATGTCCTTCTTCTGAAGGAAAAAGAGCTGTTTTATAAAATTTGTGAAAAACCTGAAATCCCGAAAAAAATCATTGCCATGAACTTGGATGGATTATCAGGGTTTGACAGGCTTAAAATTGTTTCCATGTTGAGAATGGATGTTGAAGATAAGCCCAAACAACATAGAACCAAGATATTACGTAAAATTACATCCCTCTTTAAAAATGAGATTGACCATATCTCCACATTGTCCTCGGAAGAAATTTTGAGACTTCTTGTGCCCTTTCCCCGGGAATGGCAATATGTTTTTAAAAATCTGCATGTGCATGAGCTGTTTTTCAAAACCATGGACATGATACTGGAGTATCTGGATGACAATGATTTGATTAAACTTGTGGACCTGGTTCTTGTCCCTGATAATTTTTCATTTTTTCAAAAAGAGTTTGTCATGCGGAGCCTGGAGGATGATGCTGAGGGAAGTCTGGTGTTATTTTATTGTCTTGTCCTGGATGGCCTTTCGGATGGTAATTGGGATGTGGAAGCCTTTACAGAAGTGTTGGAAGATGCCGACGCTGAAACAAAAAGAAAGATCCAGGACGCTGGCAATAAATTTTCCAAGTATACCCACGGCCCCTACAAACATGCACTTCAGACCCTTGATTTTGAGATTTTGGAAAAAATGTTTATGGGATCTTTGTTTGATGATGATTTTGATGATGATTACGACGACTATGATGACGACTATGATGATGACTATTTTGATGACGACGAAGATGATGACTATTTCGGCGATGATTTTAACCCCTTAAGCATGTTTGGCGGGGGAGGGGGGATGCCAGATATTCATGATTTGGATAATCCAATGACAAAATCTATATTTTTGGAAATGTCAAAATACCTTAAGGCGGAAGATCCCAAACAATTTAAAAAAATGTTTGAGGAATTACGAGAGTCACTGGAACTTTTTATTGATGAAAATGAATTTCGCAGTGCACCCAAAGCCCGGTTAAAAAGCTTAAAAGCATCTATTAAAGAAGACCGTGATTTGGGGGGAAGCATTGCCATGCTGAACCTTCTTTTTTCAAAAGAGGCAAAAAAACAGCTATCATGGGAAGCTAAAGCCTTATTCCTTGATTGATCCCAGTCCATTACCGGAAAAAATGCCTTAAAATTTCATCGTCGCATTTCAAGGGGGAGGGAGCATGGGTGATAGCCTGATCCAATTTGTTGGGTTGATCAAAATGAGCCATCCCCCTCCCAAATATTAATTTATTGCCAGGAAAAAATATGCTGAAGTCTTACCTTGTTCTTGATTTATCCCTGGATGCCACGGATCAGGAAATCAGAAAAAAATATTTACAGCTCGTGAAAGCTTACAGCCCAGAAAAAAACCCAGATGCATTCAAAGAAATAACAACGGCCTATGAATCCATCAAAGATAAAAGAACCCGGGCGGCAACGGAACTTTTTTCTGCCTTGAAAAATATGGAAGCCTCTGAAACCCTTAGCACCCTTGCTGCATCCATTAAAATGAAGCGACGGAATCCCGGGCTCAAGGAGCTTCTCAAGGCCATTGATTAATGGGTTCAATTCTAATTTTGTAAATGCGTGGGTAAGTATCCTGTTTGCGTTATTGACATGGTTGTTTTTGGATATGGTTTTTTATCGTTGATAGCGCCAGGAACACAAACCAGACCCCATTGTAAGCCACATTGAGCGGAGTACCCGAAGCAGACCCGATTTTATAACCCTATGGACAACATATGAAATCATCAAATAATATGGATCTTTGTGCAGAAACAGACCGTCTCAGTCTGGGTCAAAAAATAGCTGCACCTTTTATAAAAATGAAGCAGTGGATCTATTTGTTTTTTAAAAATTTTTCTTGGGCATCTTTGGGCCTATCCCGTGATCAGATATCCCAAGAGCAGGGTTCGGACACGGAACAATGGAAAGCCCAAGCCCTTGAGGATTTTAAATCCTGGCTCTCAGAAATTCCATCAGATGTGCCTGCTTCCCTGTCAGTCACCCCGGATACCTGTGATCTGTACACCCTGCTTTCTGAATTCACCAGCCTGAAGCAGGAAATTAAAATGCAAAACAGAGAGCAGCATCGGACATTGAAGGCCATGACCCAGATTCAGTCCATGACCGACGCTTATCAGGAGATCATGGGGCATTTTGATGACAAGACAAGACAGATTTCCACCCTGGAGCAAAATATCCGAAAAGAGACTGAAAAAAGGACGGCAATGTCCTTTTTGGACATCCGGGACAGTCTAATTCGTGGCAGAAATACCTGTGTGACAGCTGCCAGTGTAAAGGGCTTTTTCCGACGGGCACCAAAGGAGATGGATAGCATTCACAAGGGATATGAGATGGCCATCAGGAAATTTGATGCATCCCTTGCCCTGTTGGATATTTATCCCATGGAAACAGATGGGGTTGCCTTTGACCCCATGACCATGAAAGCCCTGGAAACAAAGCAGGGAACGGACAGGGATAAGGGAACTGTACTGGAAACCATATCTGGAGGATTCCGGAGAGGAGATGATGTTTTAATATATGCCCAGGTTATTGTGGCAGATTGATATATCTATTATCCGGCGCTTTTTTATAATATAACTGCCACGGGCAGACCATATTGGGGAGATAGCCTGTCATAACTAAAGATGAAAAAATGTTAGGCATGCCTACTTTTTCATATAAACGATCATGGCAAGATCCCTTACCACAACAAATAATAAAAATGGAACTATGCCGCCCCCGTCGGGGGCTCTGCTGCTGGATTTTTATATAAAAAAATATAAGGACTTTATAGATGGAACCAATTATCGGAATAGACCTTGGCACAACAAACTCTGAAGTTGCATTTGTAATGGAGGGTAAGGCCGGGATTCTCAAGGAAAACGACAACGGTATTCTACCATCCTGCGTGGGCCTTACGGAATCAGGAACTGTTATTGTGGGCACAGCGGCCAGGAATCAGGCAACAGTGTACCCGGAGAAAACAGTCCTTTCCATCAAGCGGCTGATGGGTTCCACTGAACAGATTTCCCTGGGAGATAATACCTATAGCCCCCAGGAGATTTCTGCCTTTATTTTAAAGGAACTCAAGGAGCGGGCCCAGAGGATAACAGGTCAAACCATTTCAAAGGCCATCATCACCACCCCAGCTTACTTCACGGATGTCCAGCGCCAGGCAACAAGGGAAGCCGGTGAAATCGCAGGCCTCACCGTTGTCCGCATACTCAATGAACCCACGGCAGCCGCCCTTGCCTATGAATCCTCTGATGCCACGGCCCGGACCATCATGGTGTATGACCTTGGGGGAGGCACTTTTGATGTCTCCATTGTAAGAATTGAGGACGGCGTGGTGGAGGTGCTTTCATCCACAGGTGATAATCACCTGGGGGGGGATGACTTTGATCTTGAGATTGAAAAAAAACTTCTGGCACACCTTGAAGAGGAGTTTGACATTGATCTCACAGAGGATATCACGGCAAGGGCCAGGCTTAAACGTGCAGCTGAAAAAGCAAAGATTGAACTTTCCAGTGCTCCCTATGCTGCCATTGAAGAGGATCACATCGCCAAAAATGGAAAAACAGATGTGCATCTTTCCTATGAATTGTCCCGAACAGAGTTCGAGGATGCCATTGATGAGCAGCTTCAAAAGACAATGGACAGCGTTAACAAAGCGTTAAAAGATGCACAGATGTTGCCCTCAGCCCTTGAAAAGATCATCCTTGTGGGGGGCTCCACAAGAATTCCCAAGCTTTCGGCTATGCTGGAAGAAAGCTTTGGCATCCTGCCCAACCAGGAGATTGATCCTGATCTGTGTGTGGCCATGGGAGCCGCCATCCAGGCCGGCCGGGAAATGGGGCTGGATTCTTCCAGTGTATTGCTGGATATCACCCCATATACCTTTGGCACCTCAGCCCTGGGGGGCGTTGACGGGATGTCTGACAACGTTTTTGTTCCACTGATTCGCAGAAATTCAAAGCTTCCTGCCATTAAAAGTGAGGTGTTCTGGACCGCAGTTCCAAACCAGAGAATTGCCAAGATTCAAGTCTATCAGGGGGAAGAGCCCAACGCATTGGACAATGTTCTAATTGGTACCTATGATTTTAATCTAACCCCCAGACAGCCCCCTCACAGCCCTCTGGTCATTAAGTATGAACTGGATCTGAATGGAATTCTTAAAATAACAGCCATTGAAAAAAATACGGGTGAAAGAATTACCGGTGTGATTGAAAATGCGTTTTCCCAGATTTCAGATGACGGTGTTTCCCTGTCAAAAAATAAGATTGATGATGTCTGGGACGTTAAATCATCCGCAGATACGTCGGATGATGATTTTAATTCAGGGATGGAAAACGTTGGAAAATTCGAAACGGGTGGTGGGGAATTTCAAGAGTTGATCACCAATGCCAGAGCCGTACTGGACGAGGTCGCATCGGAGGACAGTGAGGAGATCATTAATCTGATTGAAGACATTAACACCCAGATGGAAGAGGGGAATCTGGATGCTGCCCGGAAGTCGGCGGAAGCACTTGAAGATATTCTCTTCTATCTTGAATAATGGCTATTTGCCACCGACACAGCAAATAATATATTTGATGAGTAACAACCCATATTTTGTTCGTTTTTATAACATGTTGTAATCAAAACAAAATATCAGCATGATTTTTTGATGTCCAATTTTTTGGTATTAATAAATTCAACAGATTATAAAAAATGAGCGAATTGGAGGTAATAAAAGGAAACACAATGGAAAAATGCCCGGTGTGCAGGGCCACTGTGGCCCATCAGACAACATGCCGCAGGTGCAAAACCGATCTTTCCGTTTTATTAAAAATGGAAACAGATGCCTTGATGTACAGAGAACAAGCCATGGATGCCTTTAAAAAAAGACAGTTTACGCAGATGTTTGACCATGCAAAACGGTCTGCATCCCTTGTGGGCACCCCTGAAGCCAGGAAATTACTTGCATGTGCTGCTGTCCTGGCGAAACGATACCCGCTTGCCTGTAAGCTTTTTTGATATTGGTGAATGTCTTCAGCATTTTTTGGGGGGGCACAATTTCGGCCACCTTGGGCTGGGGCAGGCTTGGGTTCTTGACACTTTTGTTTAAGCTTGCCTTTAAACACAGGCCGTTGCCAGAAGCATGAATCCTTTTTATAGCGACTATTCCGCACCGCTTTGCGAAATAGTCTTGACTTTTCCGCAAAGCGGTGCAGAATAGTCATATGAAAAGAGCGCAAAAAAAACATATCATTAATGACTTGGGAAAAAAGATGGTCTTTATCACCGGACCGCGACAGGTGGGTAAAACCTGGCTGGCAAAGGAAATTGCCCTGTTATATCCCCAAAGTGTATATCTCAATTATGACAGTACCGGAGACCGCAGGATAATTAAAGAAGAAGCCTGGCTGGAAGATACTGATCTTTTGATCCTTGATGAACTCCATAAAATGAAGGGATGGAAAAACTATCTTAAAGGTGTTTATGATACCAAGCCTTCAACCATGATGATTCTTGTGACCGGTAGTGCACGCCTGGAAGCCTTCAGACAACAGGGTGATTCTTTAGCTGGCCGTTTTTTCAGGCATAGACTGCTTCCGTTTTCACCTGCTGAAGTGAATCTTGTTGGTGAATCTGTAGACCCCACATTTTTTTTCACCCGGGGAGGATTTCCAGAACCTTTTCTGGCAGACAATGCAATAGATGCGGACCGGTGGCGCATGCAGTATATAGACGGTCTGATCCGAACCGATATCCTTGATTTTGAACGGATTCAAGACTTTAAAGCCATTCAGCTGATCCTTGAACTGTTACGATCCAGGACAGGATCACCGGTTTCCTACCAGTCCATTGCTGAAGATGTCGGTATTTCGCCCAATACCGTAAAAAAATACATCCAGATATTGGAATCATTGTTTATTATTTTCAAAGTACCCCCTTATTCCAGGAATATTGCCAGATCTGTTTTAAAAACTCCTAAAATTTATTTTTATGATACGGGTATGGTAAAAGGTGATGAAGGTGCAATTTTTGAAAATATGGTCGCCATGTGTCTTTTGAAACACGTTTACGCACGGGTTGACCTTGAGGGGAAACCGGCGTCTCTTCACTATTTCAGGACCAAGGATGGCGCAGAAGTTGATTTCTGCCTGGTCCTGGATAACATTCCGGAATTGCTTATTGAAGTCAAACTATCCGAGGCACAACCCACCAGAGCATTAATAAATTTCAGCAAACGGTATGACATCCCGGCCACGCAACTGGTGCTCCATTTAAAACGTGAAAGAATGGACAGGGGCATCAGGATTTGCCAGGGAATGAAATATCTTGAGTCATTGAGGAAATAGAGGACAGACCCCGATTTTTAACAAGCCAGCTAAAAAAGCTTGATCATCAAGTTAACAAGTTATGATGCGGAACCTCGGGAGTAACCAATCAAAACTTCTCTCACAAAATCAAAAAAGGGTTTACAGAAAAATTCTGTAAACCCTTGATTTTATATGGTGGGCGATACTGGGATTGAACCAGTGACTTCTACCGTGTGAAGGTAGCACTCTCCCGCTGAGTTAATCGCCCGTTTAGCTGGAGACCTATATAAATGATTCTCTCCAACGGGTCAAGTTTTTTTTTAGATTTCGGCAATTCTAATTTTTGCCTGTGGAGTGGCAGACGTTATGATCATCCCCTATAATTATTGTTAAAGACCTGGAATTCCGATGGGGCCTGGAAGATCAGGAATACCGCATCCCGAGAGGATAATGAATGCCACCATAAGAACAATTAATATTGTAGACAGCTTCATAGCCAATTCCCTTCATTCGCTGGAACGATTACTGTTTAAAGATATTCTGGACTCCAGCGCATTTTATCAATCAGGATATTAAGGCGTTCCGGATCATTATTGTGTTTAAATGTAGAAAAGGGGCAATCGTTCTGGGTCACGCCGGCTTTGAGCGCTTCTGCCCCCACCCGTCTTGCCACTTCAAGGGAGACCTCTTTTAATTGATCAAGGGGGGGGCACAAAATGCCGTCCTTAATATCTGCTTCATTGACAAATTCAGCCACGGCATGGGCCGCAGCAGAAAAGAACACCGGCAACACACAGGTGGCACCGGATGCCACAATACCCAGGCCTGCTCCAGGGAAGACAAAGGCATTGTTCATCTGCCCAATGCGATAGGATTTACCGTTATGCTCCACCGGGTCAAAGGGAGAGCCAGTGGCCACAAGGGCTTTGCCATCGGTCCACTGATAGATATCTTTGGGAAGGGCCTCGGCCTTGGTGGTGGGATTGCTCAGGGGCAGGATTACGGGACGATCGGTGTGCTCTCCCACGGCCTCAACCACATCTCTTGTAAAGCAGCCGGACTGGCCGGAAGTCCCGATGAGAACCGTGACCTTCTCATTTTTAACCACGTTGAGCAGGGTGTTGTCTTCGGGATTCTTTAACCAGGTCAGTTTTTCGGGATCCTTGGCAAATTTTATTTTATAGGCTTCAAGGTCCCGGTCAGAGGTGACCACCCCCCGGGAGTCCAGGGTAAAAATTCGTGCATCGGCATCTTTTTCATCCATGCCCTGTTCCATGAGTTCCGTTTGGATCTGCTCGGCAATACCAATGCCTCCAGCCCCGGCACCATGAATCAGGTAAACCTGGTCGGTCATTTTTTCCTTTTTTACTTTCATGGCCGCAAGGATACCGGCCAATGCAATGGAACCGGTGCCCTGGATATCGTCGTTAAAGGAAATAACCGTATCAAGGTATTTATCACGGACATCAAAGGCGGTCTGTTTGGAAAAGTCTTCCCACTGGCACAGAGCCTTGGGAAATACCCTTTTAAATGCGGCGACAAATTTTTCAATGAAATCGTTATAGGCTTGTCCGGTGAGTCGATCTTCACGGTATCCCAGATAATTGGGATCATTGAGCAGTTCTTTGTTGTCTGTACCCACATCAAGGGAGATAGGCAGGCAGTGCCAAGGAGCGATACCGGCGCCCTGGGTGTAGAGCATGAGTTTGCCAAGGCAAATGGGCATGCCGCCAGCACCCTGATCGCCAATACCAAGAATGCCCTGGTTGTCGGTGATAACCGCCACACGGATATCATGGGCCGTATAATTTCTAAGGATCTCTTCCGCCTGATCAATATTACCGGGATAGAGATGAATGCCATTGGCTTTTCGGAACATGGTGGAGTAACGCTGGCAGGCAAGACCCACGGTGGGGGTATAAATAATGGGTAAAAAGCGGATGACATCACTTGCGATGACGGCATGGGCAAGCACTACATTCCTGTCATAAAGGCTTCTTATATAAACAAATCTTTCAATATCAGTTTCTTTTTTATCAATGATATCAAGGCTTGAATGGACCTGTTCTGCCAGGGTTTTAACCCGGGGCGGCAGATAGCCGTTTAACATCAGTTTGGCTCGTTCATCAATGGTAAAGGCGGTTCCTTTACTGATATAATTATAGCGAAGTACATGATATCCCCTTAAACTGATGGTGACACCCATGGTTTCGCCGTATTGGCCGTACTCAAATTCGTAATGTTTGATTTGCATAAGAAACAATTCCTTTAGGTTCTTGATCATCTGACGATGCCACAAAAAATAATGGAAATGAACATACCATGTTTTTTGAAGTATGCAAAGGAAAGATGAATTGTTTTCATTAGTTGAGGGCAATGTCTGCAGTTATGCTATCTAAGGGATCCAGAGAAAATCAATTTACCTGCAAATCCGGGCATCCTTCATATGACACCAAAAGTACAACACGAAAATAAGAGATAAGAATCTAAGGATGGTTAAAGTTTGCATTTAACACTTTCAACCTTATCTGCCATGGTTTGCTCCCGGTCTGTCCTTGTCCCCACCTTGATGGTGGTGGTGATTCTGGGTGCTCCCATTTCATGAATTTTTTTATGACATTGTTTTACCACATCAAAAACCATATCCCATTCGCCTTCTATATTTGTACCATAGGCATGAAGCTGGGATTTCAGTCCGGCCCCATTGATGATTTCATGACATGCCGCCACATATTTTGATACGGAAAGGCCAACGCCGATGGGTACTACACAAAGATCTATGATCACATTCATTTTAAACTCCTTGGACAATTATAGACATCCTTCATATAACTGCCACGGGCAGACCGTATTGGGATCTGGCCTGCCCACAACGAAATATGAAAGAATGTTAGAGTATCTACTCTTTCATATAACCGCCACGGGCGGACCGTATTCTGACCTCGGTCTGCCCACAACGAAGCATGAAAAAATGTTAGTCATGCCTACTCTTTCATATAACCCCAAAAGTACTTTATACTTTTTTGAGAGAGAAACCCGCAGAACGGTCGTGTTGCTCTGAAAAGTGTAAAGCGAGAAATGAAGGATGTCAAAAGTTAGTTTGAGTCTTTGGTTTCAAGTATTGGGATTGATCACTGGATTTTAAGCTTATCAATTTTATAACGCAACGTGCCCCGGGGAACCCCCAATAGCTGGGCTGCCCGGGTGGTGTTTCCATCACTTTTTTTCAGGGCCTTGTGTACCATGCGGATGGTCACCTCTTCAATCACCGATTCCAGATCATAAAGTTCCTCCGGGATTTCCACAAAGGCATCCGGTGCCATGGGGGCATCATCAATTTCCGAGGGCAAATGCGACAACGTCAGGGTGTCGCCATTGTGCATGATACATATTCGTTCAAATACGTTTTTCAGCTCCCGGACGTTACCGGGCCAAGGGTATTCCAGGAGTTGCTCCTTTGCCTTATCGTCAATGGAGGTGAATTGTTTGTGAAACTGCCGGGTAAATTTTTCCAGGAACAGCACGGCAAGTGCTGAAATATCCTCGGGACGTTCCCGCAAAGGTGGAATGTGGATGGGAAAAACCCCCAGACGATAATAAAGATCCTGGCGGAATTTCTTTTCGGCAATGGCTTGTTTTAAATCAATATTGGTGGCAGCAATGATTTTTACATCGGTTTCAATATCCCGGTTTCCACCAATGCGCCGGAACCGTTTTCGCTCCAGCACACCCAATAGTTTCGCTTGGAGCTGGATGGGCATTTCACCAATTTCATCCAGAAACACCGTGCCCCCTTCGGCCATCTCAAACAGTCCCTTGGTTTTTTTTACAGCATCGGTGAACGCCCCCTTTTCATGGCCGAACAATTCACTTTCCAGCAGGTTTTCCGGCAGGGCCGCACAGTTGATGATCACCATGGGCATGTCATGACGGGGGCTGGCGTGGTGAATGGTCTGGGCCACCACCTCCTTACCGCAGCCGCTCTCCCCGGTGATGAGCACATTGGCGCTTTCATGCTGGGCCACCTCCCGGGATTGCGCCACAATGGCCTGCATCTGGGGGCTTTGGGCCACAATGTCCAGCTTGTCCGGCAGGTTAAGGCTTTTTTTTAAGATTCCCACCTGCTGTTTCAGATGGTTGGTCTCCATGGCAAGACGTAAAATCAGCTTGATGGCATCGGCCTTGAATGGTTTTTTGATGTAATCGTAGGCTCCCATTTTAAGGGCCTTCACCGCAGATTCTATGGAAGCATACCCCGTGATAATGATCACCAGCAGATCCGGGTCCATTGTTTTTGCCTGCTTGAGCACATCCAGGCCATGAATATCCGGCAGGTTGAGATCCAGGAGCACAATATCCACGTCATTGGCTTCTATGAAATCAAGGCCTGCTTGTCCCAAAGGCTCGGTTGAGACATCATATCCCTCTTCTGTCAATATACGATGCAGGTTTTCCCGGATGATGGCTTCATCATCCACAACGAGAATTTTTTTCATAAAAAATCGGAAATTTCTTTCCTGGGGTTTTAGCCCATGGGAGGGATTTCCGCCTCTATTTTGTTATTGTAGTTAGATTCTTATCTCTGATTTTCGTTCTATTTTGGCAAGAGAATCAGAAAACCTTTTTGGTTCTGGCTTGTCCAGGTTAGGGTCTTGGATTTTCTCATGAAACCGGCAAATGGATGGTAAAACAGGTGCCCCATTCCGGGTCACTTTCCACGGTTATTTTGCCCCCATGCTCTTCCACAATGGTGTGGGTGATGGATAGTCCCAAGCCAAACCCTTCGGGGTTGTGGCTGAAGAATGGGTCAAAGATCATATCAATGTCTTCCTTGGCAATGCCCGGGCCGTCATCGGCAATGGAGAGCAGGATACATGTTTCGCTTTCTTCCTGGAACAAGCTTGTGGAAATGGTAATATTTCCTTTTTCTTCCAGCACATTCAGGGCATTGAGCACAATGTTGATGATGGCCTGGCGGATGCGTTCCCGGTCCATGTGAATGCGGGGCAGGTTTTCTCCCGGCTCCCGATGGAGGGTTACGCCCTGTTGTCTGCACTGTTTGGATACAAAGAACATGGTATCGTCAATTACATGATTGATGTCTTCCAGGGTGGGAGAATGGCCGGGCTTGGCAGCAAAATCCAGCAACCGGTTGACAATGTTTTCCAGTTTCTCAATCTCTTCCAGGGCCCGTTGGATCAAAAGACGATCACTGGTTCTATTGGCAATGCGGTCGTGGAGATCATCCAGCATCAAGGTGATGCCTGTCAGGGGGTTGCGGATCTCATGGGCAATACCTGCGGCCAGAATGCCCAATGATACCAGTTTGTCCGACCGGGAAATGTGTTTTTCCATGTTTTTACGTCGGGTTACGTCCCGGAAAATCAATAGGGTGGAGGCGGTGCCGTGGGGTGCCCCATTTAATAAGGACGCAATGGCGGTCTCTATGTGCAGGTGGCTGTTATCCGGACGTTTGATATCCAATGGGATAGCATGGTGATTGGTGTTTTGTGTATTGTTTTGAATCAGTTCCAGCCAGGCAGGGTAGGGTGCCAGAAGATCCGTAATGGTTTTCCCGGAGATCTCTTCCTGGGACTGCTTGAAGAATCGGGTGGCCTTGGGGTTGGCAGAAAGGATGGTGCCGTTCTTATCAAAAACCATGAGACCTGACAGCATATTATTAAAGATGCTATTGAGCATGTGGGCCTGTTTTTCCAGATCCGTAAGAGATTTTACAAGGTCCTGTTCGTTCTGTTTCAGCCTTTTTCCCATGGATCGGAATTTATGGAATAAGATTTCCAACTCATCTCCGCTTTTAATGGAGATATCCACCTCATAGTTGCCCCGGCTGATTTTTCCCATGTTGCTGCACAGCAGACGGATGGGTCGGGTGAAGTTACGGGAAAGAAATACAGCCACCATGGCAACGATAATGGCGGTGAAAACAAGCAGCAACAGATAGTTATGGGCAATTTTTTTAAGAATGGCACGGATGGTGATGGAGGTGCTGTTCACCGTATTGTGAAAACGACCGGTTTGTACCCCAAGGGTGACACCGCCAAAACAGCCGGTGTTTTTGTATTCTCCCAGATTGAATTTTATGGGGGCGTAGGCAAGTATTCGTGGAATCCCCCCCACACTGGCGGTTTGGCGCACCCCGGAAAATCCCTGGATTACCTGTTGGGCAATGGTGGCATAATTTTCATGGACAAAGGGGACATGGAGCAGATTAAAGGGCAGTCTACCCGCCTGTATCTTTTTTTTCTCATAGGCCGTTGTGGTGGGGTCCACCAGTACACCGGTGGGGTCCACTCCCCTGATATCCCAGGGCTTGGGGTGGGTAATCATCCATCCCTGGTCATCAAATATAAAGGCATAATCCCCGCTGAAATAGTTTGGGGAGGGGACTTCTTCGTTGCCAAATGGCTGGACATGCTGGGTAAATTCCATGAGATGTCTGTGATCCAGGGCAAGGGATACCACCCCCATTGGTTTGCCGTGGTCATAGACTTTTCTGGAGAAACGGATGATGCCGGAAAATGTTTTGTTTCCCATGGGTTGGCTGGGAAGCTCTGCATCCGATACCTGGTTGATACCTGACGGGGGAGCTGGTTTTGCCACATGGAACCCCAGAAGATGGGAGACGTGGGGATTGTCTGCGGTCATGGCCATGGTTTTTTCAAAAAAATCCTCCCTGCCAAATCGACCTATAAAAGGGGTGGACAGATCCCTTGACGAAGCAATGGCCTGGCCCTCCCGGATGAGAATGCGTTCGTGGCCGTTGAGATCTATAAAGGAAATTTCAGCGTAAAGGGGGACGGTTCTTTTGGTGCTTTGGGTATGCCGGAGATCCGGGGAGAGCACCCAGATGCTTCGCTGGTGAACCTGGTAAAAACCATTGTAGATTCCGGGCTCCGGGGGCAGGGTGGCCAGCATGTTTAAATCAATCACCACGGTGTCCAAAAATTGTTCCACCTGGGTGGCAATGGCCCCGGCCCGGGCCTGGAGCAGAGACATGGAGGTCTGGGTTAATGCGGTACGACTGCTATCCACCAGAAGCTCCACCACATGGTTCATGCGTACCCAGGTGTAAACGCCCACTACCATCATGGGTACCAGGGAGAGCACCAGAAATCCTGCCAGAAATTTTTTTAAAATGCCGAATTTCATTTTTTGCATCATTCTTTTGTCATTATCCATGGTGTGGGATTAATGCAAGAAAAATACCACTATTATTTTATAAACATACATGGCAGAAACACCTACCACAACGAAGATAGAAAGTGGACCCATGCCGCCCCTGACGGGGAATGGGTCTTTCACTTAACCCTTACGTATATGCACAAACTTTTTTGCAAAAAGCAAATGATAAAACGGCGAAAATCCGCCCCTGGCCGGTGGATTTCAGTCTTTAAAAATAAATCTCGCACCTGTTTTTCTTTACCTTAGATTCTGTTTGTTTTCTTTTAATCCATGAAATTCCTTTAAACAAAGGGGTTTAGGTGGATGACAGTCACTCTTTTGATCCCACAAATAACAATGGTACATCCTTTGCAAACTATCCAGGAAAAGCAAAAATTAAGCACCATGATCCGGATGATAAGTACCCACACATATGTTTTTCAGCATTCCATAGATTATATCATTGATATCTCTGGGTTTTGTCTTGAAGAATATATGCTCGGGTACTTATGTCCGGGAATTCAGATTTGAAATTTGTTATTCAAACCCAATAACCCCAAATTACCCCGGAGGTCAGCATGGCACCCTACGTATTAAATAATCGATCAAGGCTTCAACTCAGCGGCCTGGTTCTTGGCCCCTTACTTTTTCTACTTGTCTGGATGATGGATCTTGATCCGGCCCACCCCGAAGTAACACGCATGGCTGCCGTTGCCGTCTTGATGGCCGTGATGTGGGTAACAGAGGCCATCCCCCTGGCAGCGACCTCCCTGTTGCCGGTGATCTGTTACCCGCTTCTTGGCATAATGAAGGGTAAAACCGCTGCCGGGGTTTATTTTAACAGCACCATATTTTTATTCATGGGTGGTTTTCTTATTGCCCTTGCCATGGAAAAATGGAATCTTCACAAACGCATCGCCCTTTTTGTAGTTAAAAATATTGGCGGCGGGCCAGCCCGCATTGTTTTTGGATTTATGATGGCTTCTGCCTTTCTCTCCATGTGGATTTCCAACACAGCCACCGCCGTGATGATGCTTCCCATTGCCCTTTCCATTGTATTAAAGATGGAGGAGCAGTTTGGAAAGGATGATGCCAAAACCTTTGCGTTGCCACTGCTCCTTGGGATTGCCTATGCCGCATCCATGGGCGGCGCTGCCACTCTGGTGGGCACCCCTCCCAACCTGGTGCTTACCCGGACCTTTGAGCAGCTGTTTCCCACGGCGCCTGCCATCTCCTTTGGCACTTGGATGATCATGGCCCTGCCCCTGACTTTTGTTATGATTGGTATTATCTGGCTCTTGCTCACCCAGGTGTTTTATCGCACTCCGGCCCATGTTCGAGTGGACCAGGGGGTTGTGGAAAAAGAGTATACGGATCTTGGCCCCATTTCTTCGGAAGAAAAAAAGGTGTTAATTGTTTTTGCCATGACCGCCCTTTTATGGATTTTTAGAAAAGATCTGAATCTCGGCTTTACTGTGGTTCCGGGCTGGGCGTCTTTGCTTCCTTTTAAAGGGATGGTGGATGACGGCACCGTTGCCATCACCATGGCCATCACCCTGTTTTTTCTGCCCACCACAAGGACCGATGCCGAGACCCCCACCATATTAGATGCCGATGTGTTTACCAAGTTGCCTTGGGGTATTATTTTGCTGTTTGGCGGTGGCTTTGCCCTGGCCAAGGGGTTTCAGGTTTCCGGTCTCTCCGTTTTTGTGGGTAATAAACTTCAGATTTTGGAAGGAACCAGCACCGTGGCCATGATTTCCAGCATTTGCGCCACCCTGACTTTTTTAACTGAGTTGACATCCAACACGGCCACCACCCAGATGATTCTGCCCATCCTGTCCTCCATTGCCGTGGCCATGAAAATCAATCCGTTAATGCTGCTGATCCCAGCTACCCTGTCCGCATCCTGTGCATTTATGATGCCCATTGCAACCCCTCCCAATGCCATTGTGTTCAGCAGCGGAAGAATCAAAATGGTTGAGATGGTCAGGGCAGGCATTCTTATCAATTTTATCGGGGTGGTGGTGATCACTGCGGTATTCCTGGTTTTTGGCGTCACGGTGTTTGCCATTGATCCCAACATCATTCCCCAGTGGGCACTTCTTGCGGCCCAATAAAGGTGATGGAGTGATCATCAAAGCATCTTTTTTTTTGAAAAACAATAATATAACAATTGGTTAAGGCGCTTGACTCGTCAAATTATTTATCTGGAACATTCCGGCACATTTCATGGGATTTTTCATGGA
Source organism: uncultured Desulfobacterium sp. (assembly GCA_937124525.1). Next base: position 4,656 of record CAKZLA010000114.1, on the reverse strand, counting down.
ATATTTCATGGAAAAGTGATATGACAATATGTCTGTTCAAAAAATGATGGATCTTTAATGAAAACTGGGGTGATTTTAACTAATACCATCTGAGGTGGAATTTACCCTTATAAATATTAAAATCGGTGTTCTCCAGGCAATTTGCCTGCCATGGGTTTGCATAGTTTTATTGCTGGATACCGTTTTTATCATAACCACAATTAATTTTTACAAGGAAATGCAGATTATGTACAAAGAAGCGTGTCCCATGACCGATTTTAAAGACGATGTGTTAAGTTACCACTCCTTCCCGGTTGCAGGAAAAATTGAAGTAATGCCCACTAAACCTTGCCAGACAGCAGACGATCTTTCCATGGCCTATACCCCGGGAGTGGCCCTTCCGGTGAAAGCCATTGCAGAAAATTCAGAATGTGCCAAAACCTTCACCAGTCGGCAGAATCTGGTGGGGGTTATCTCCAATGGAACGGCAATCCTGGGGCTTGGCAATCTGGGCGCCCTGGCAAGCAAGCCTGTTATGGAAGGCAAGGGCGTATTGTTTAAACGATTTGCCGATGTGGATGTGTTTGACATTGAGCTTGACACCGAAGACCCTAAAAAAATCATCGATATAGTTAAAACCATGGAGCCCACCTTTGGGGGGATCAACCTGGAAGACATCAAGGCCCCGGAATGTTTTGAAATTGAAGAGACCCTGATTGATCTTTGCAATATTCCTGTTTTCCATGATGATCAGCATGGAACAGCCATTATTTGTACTGCCGGGCTCATCAGCGCCGTTGACATCACCGGTAAAAAAATGGATGAGTTAAAGGTTGTTTTCAATGGTGCCGGTGCTGCGGGTATCTCCTGTGCAAAGCTTTTTGTCTCCATGGGCGTAAAATATGAAAACCTCACCATGTGTGATTCCAGGGGCGTGATTTACAAGGGCCGGGAAGCGGGCATGAACAAGTACAAAGATATTTTTGCCCTGGACACCGCCGCCAGAACCCTGGCCGATGCCATGGTGGGAGCCGATGTTTTCATTGGTGTGTCCCAAAAGGATGTGGTGACCCAGGATATGCTCAAATCCATGGCCAAGGACCCCATTGTGTTTGCCATGGCCAATCCTGATCCTGAGATTGCCTATGAGGATGCCATTGCTGCCAGGGATGACCTTATCATGGCCACGGGCCGCTCTGATTATCCCAACCAGATCAATAATGTTCTTGGCTTCCCATTCATCTTCCGTGGTGCCCTGGATGTGGGTGCCACCAAGATTTCCGAAGGGATGAAAATTGCTGCAGCCAAGGCCCTGGCAGAGCTTGCCAAGGAGCCCGTACCCGAGTCGGTGGCAAAAGCCTATGGGGGAAAATCCTTTTCCTATGGAAGAGAGTACATTGTTCCCAAGCCTTTTGATTCCCGGGTCATTGAGTATGAAGCCGTGGCCGTTGCCAAAGCCGCCATGGACGAGGGGCTTGCCACCAATGAAATTAAGGACTGGGATGCCTATCGTGAAGGGTTGAGAAAGAGAATGGAAAAATTCTGGAAATAACAGGCCATGAGTTTCCCGGAACTTTCCCTTTATTGTGGGAGGTTCCGGGTTTTTTTTGTGGAAAAATTGGATTTGACCATGGGCGTTTAAATTCGCATTTCCACTTGCTTGGTGTTAGTCACATTTTTGGGGTCAGACCAGAAGGGCTGCAATGACGACGTCTCCCATCTCAGCGGTGCCAACGGCAGAGGCTCTGTCTCCGGTGAGATCAGCTGTGTAAATCCCTTGGTCCAGAACAGTGGAGGCGGCCTCGACAATGGCATCGGCTGCTTCATTTTGAATGGAGTCTGCTATGCCCACGGCCTCAAGTCCGGCACCGCTCACCTCGGCCGGTCGGTTGCCGTTGACGGTTTTGCTTCTGAGATCTACTTTTTATAGGTTGGTTTTAGGTCATTTATCATCGGGTAATGCTTGACATTTAATGTCTTTAACTTTGCATTCCCTGCCTCGCAGGTAGCAGCTATGATTGCGTCTGCGAGTCCCACACCGTGAGACTTGCCATAATCACGCTTATAAAGTCCCCCGGTCTTGGCTATTTCAGAAGTTACAGGCAGAACCCGGAAGAGAGATATAAAATTTTCTAAAACTTTTAGTTCTGATTCCCCTTTTACCCCGGCATACAACTCTGCAACAACGATGGATGACAAAATGATCTGAGAGGAATTTGCGTTAACAAAATTAACCGCGTTGCTATAACCCCGCAAGAAATCAATCAGTACGTCTGTGTCAAGAAGAAGCGTTTCTGCCATGATTAATCCCTGTCCCATTCAGCCCGTATTGCTTTAAAGTCAGGAAGATCCGTGCGGTTTTTCCAGATTCCGGCAGCCTCCCGTAATACAATTTCCCGCCGACTATGGCCCGCTTGGTCGATGAGACGGTCAACGGCTTCTCGTATGAGTTCACTTTGTTTTTTCCCCAATGTCTTTGAAATGGCCACTAATTCAGAGCGTTGACGATCTGTCAGGTATATTTGGGTTCTTATCATGCCGCACCTCCTATAATGTATACATCAATACTATACATCGTTCAGACTTTCTGTCAAGGCCAACAAGAAATCATGGCAGGGCAAACGCATTAAAAAATTAGTTCCAATAAATTCAATTAGTTACGGAGAGTAGATTTGTTTTTTTGACCTTTTTAAAAATTTTATATTTTTAACCACTTGAATTTATTAGAATGCGAAAAGCATGCTTGGCTTTAATGCATTTGCCCTGGAAATCATGGACTTTGCCGACATCTATAAATACACTCTTTATCAGGCCAAGTGCTGGGCAATGGCATCGCCCATGGCGGTGGTACCCACTGCGGATGCGGCATCTTGGGTGAGATCAGCCGTGAGGATGCCCTGATCCAGGACTGCTGCCACAGCATTGATAATGGCATCGGCTGCCGCTGGAAGATCCAGGCTGTATCTGAGCATCATGGCCGATGATAAAATTTGGGCAATGGGGTTGGCAATGCCTTTACCGGCAATATCCGGGGCAGATCCACCGGCGGGTTCAAATAGGCCAAAATCATCTTCGTTCAGGCTGGCCGATGCCAGAAGCCCCATGGAACCGGTGATCATGGCACACTCATCGGAGATAATATCGCCAAACATGTTGCCGCATAGCATGACGTCAAATTGATGGGGATTCTTTACCAGCTGCATGGTGGCGTTGTCCACATAGATGTGATTCAGGGTGATATCGGGGTACTCTTTAGCGACTTCAATGACTACCTCCCGCCACAGCACCATGGAAAAAAGCACGTTGGCCTTATCCACGGAAGTGACGACCCCTCGCCTTTTTCTGGCCGCTTCAAAGGCTTTTCGGGCGATACGTTCAATTTCAAATCGGGAATAGACCAATGTGTCAAAGGCTTTTTCTTCGGGTCCCTGGCCCTCTCTTCCCTTGGGCTGGCCAAAATAGATGCCCCCGGTGAGTTCCCGGACACAGAGTATATCAAAACCGTCTCCAACTATTTCAGGTTTCAATGGAGAGGCCGATGCCAGGGATTTAAACACTTTTGCAGGCCTTAAGTTGCAGTAGAGTCCAAAGTGCTTTCGTAAAGGCAGAAGGGCCGCCCGTTCCGGCTGTTGGGCCGGGGGCAGATTTTCCCACTTGGGGCCACCCACGGAACCAAATAAAATGGCATCGCTTTTTTCACATATTTCAAGTGTGGAGGCGGGCAGGGCCTCGCCGTGATTGTCTATTGCACAGCCACCCACGTCCGCTGTTGTGCAGTTCATTGTAAATCCAAATTTTTTTGAGGCTGCATTAAGTACTTTTACTGCTTCCTTCATTACTTCCGGACCGATACCGTCTCCAGGCAGCAGGGCTATATTTTTTTCCAATTCACAGAATCCTTAATTTAAAGGGGACCTTACCGTTCCAGGCATGCCCCGCTAATGAATGGTTGAAATGTTATTGTATCAACCATCACCATATCAGATAAAGGATATCTATTTCAAGATAATTCTAAGATGTATTTTTGCATAATAACTTTTAATCTCAAATAGTTTCATGAATATTAACTTTGTTGCGACAGGCTGAATTATTCACGATTAAATGGTGTGCCAGGTGCTCTTTTTAAGCTGGACCAGGGTCATGTGAAAATCATCGGATTGAATGTCGAGAAGAAGGCTTCTGCCATGATTAATCCCTGTCCCATTCAGTCAGTATTGCTTTAAAGTTAGGAAGATTTTAAAGCAGAGCTAATCCCCGCAATATCTCAGCAAATTCAGGATTCTTTCCGGCATATTCTCTCAATGCCTGAAGCTGCCTTCTTAAAAGTGAACCATCCGAGTGGTCCAAATCCAGATCATCCAGCACTTTACGTTCCAGCCTATTGACCTGTTCAATCATCGGCTTCATCATGGTACGACGATCCCAGGCGATATAGCCGAAAAGCGCCACAATCAACGTGATGAGAGATCCGAAAAGAACAAGCATTGTATTATTTGAATCATCCAGTCTTTTATGAAGCGCTTCCTGACCCGACTTCATTTCAGACCTGAGCGCTTCCTGACCCAACTTCATTTCAGACCTGAGAGATTTCTGACCTTCCTCCAGAACAGCAAGTTTTTCGATGATCTCACGATCCGATATCCGGGGCGCTATCTCCACAGCCCATAATGACATCGG
>CAKZLA010000113.1 GCA_937124525.1 uncultured Desulfobacterium sp. | reverse complement strand
AAACCGTGGTCTGTCCCCTATTATTTGCCCCCTATTATTTGCCCCCTATTATTTGCCCCCTATTATTGCCTATTATTGCAATTCAAGATGTGACCCCATCACCTTTTTTTACAAACACCTGCACCTTCCTTAAGACTGCACCTTTCTTAATTTTATATAACAGGTGGTTACCCTTTTTATTAAAATCTGGGTGTATGGTGTTCTGGCGCAAAAGATGAGTCAGGCAAACACCCGCCTGGAGAGTGCCATGTTCTGTTTTTTTAAATTTTTTTAAATTTCTTTTGGGGGTTTTTCGACTCTGAATCATTACATATATACAGGAGGACATAACGTTGTTGAGTTTATCACGGGATGATCGCTTGGAACGTTCTGCACGCTGGCTGGTTCAGGCCCAAGACCTATAGCCCAAGACAAAGCCTTTACCTCTGAAGACCGAAAAATGCTGGAGATGTGGCTGGAAAAAGACCCTGTCAACCGTAAAGCGTTTGAGGAGATGAATGATGTTTGGGCGCATTTAGGAGTGCTGGAACCAATTTTTGCACCCGAAGGAAAATATGACCCCCGGGAAATGTTAACTCATCAGTATGGAGTTCAAAAAAAAATAAACCTGAAAGCCTTGTTGAACTTGTTTTTTAAACCGAATAAAAAAATGGCAGCGGTCTGTATATCCATGGCAATACTGGTACTTTTCTGCCTGCCGGTAATCAAAATGCATTTTGTTGAGCCGGTTAAAACGTTTCATCCTTACAGTACCACCACCGGGGAACAAAAAACCGTCACTTTAAGCGACGGTTCCATTATCCAAATGAATGTAAGCAGTTCTATTTATGTGTGCATTAGTCAGCGGTACAGGCGGGTGGAAATGAATGATGGCGAGGTTTTCTTTACCGCTAAGCCTGATTCCAGACGTCCCCTTTGAAGTGCATACCGCCAAGGGGCTGGTGCGTGTCCTGGGCACCGCATTTAATGTCAGAGACCGCAAAGGGCGGGTGGCTGTGGATGTGGATCATGGCAAAGTACAGGTGCAAAGTGCACCAAAAGGCCAGGGGGATATGCGGGTCAGGGCGCTGACTTTGCTTTCCGGACAGGGAGCGGATATTGATTCAACCGGGTGTTTAGCCCCCGTACGCACCTCCAATATTCAACGGGTTTTAGCCTGGCAGCAACAGCAGGTTGTGTTCAAGAACACCCCGGTCAGCAGTGTGCTGCAGGAACTGGCGCTTTACCACAACGTTAACATAAAACTGGCGCTTGAAGATTTGGGGAAAAAAAGAGTAACCGGCACCTTTGATATGCATAATCTGGAGCAGACTCTCAGAATTATTGTCACAGCGGCCTCTTTACAGATAAAAAAAGACACTAACGGAACGATCACACTATCCGGGGAACCGGTTGTCAAAAGTCCGCTGTAAAATATAAAGCACCGCTCTGATAATTGTTGTTCCAGGATAACATTTTAAATGAAAAGGAGAACGTCACGAGATGAACAAAATTAAGGGTAGAGCAGATTTTTGGGTTACTATTGTTGTATTGCTTTTTTTTGCCATACCCGTTATGGCAGGCCAGAGCTATAAAGCACTCATTACGATCAAACCCGGAACCCTGCAAGAAACATTAGATGCGTATTCCAAAGCCACCGGTACAAAAACCGTCTATTTAAACGAACTGGTAGAAGGCAAAAACAGCCCCGGTGCTCAAAACGCATCCCCTGGCGATGCCCTGCAACAAATTCTCCAGGGAACCGGTTTAACTTTTCAAATGGCAGACAACAACACCGCTGTTTTAAAGAAAAAGAAATCCACGAAAAAACAACCTATTGCAGAACAGCAGAAAAACAAAACGGAAGAGTTCACAATCCAGCAGCAAGCCCGTAAAGAAATAAATCTGGAAGAGTTGACGGTAACGGCTCAAAAGCAGGAAGAAAACATCCAGGACGTACCCATGGCGATCACCGCATTCACGGCCCAGGGAATTGAGGATGCAAAAATAGAATCCATCTCTGATCTTGCCGATTTTGTCCCCAATTTAATGATAATTTCCCAAGGCGGGAGTGGTTTGAATACACCATCCATGAGAGGTTTTAATGCCCCCTGGCAAACCATGGAGCTTTCCACCGGACTTTTTATAGACGGTGTCCCGGTCCAGTCGGTACTTGGATTTGACTCTACATTTCTCGATATTGAACGGGTAGAGATTCTCAGGGGCCCCCAGGGCACCCTGTACGGGAAAAATACGGAAGCAGGTGTAATCAATATCATTACCCGGCAACCGGACAACGACTTCAGGGGGCGACTGTCCGCCAATATCGGTACATTGCTCTCTTCCGAGACCGATGACCCTTTAACCCAAACCTATACTGTCAAGTTCAGCGGTCCCATTCAAACAGATAAACTTTTTTTGGGCATAGCCGGCAAGTTTCATCAGAAGGACGGTTTTATTGAAAACACGGCAACAGGAGAAGATGAGAATGACAGAGAACACTGGTTTGGCAGGGCACATCTGCGCTGGACACCCACGGATCAACTGGACATCTCTTTTATTGCATCACAACTCGAATATGACGATGGCTCGTTGTCAATGAACCTGTCGGGAGAAGGAGCGTCGAAATTCGGAGTGCCTGTGCCCGACTATCGAAAGGTCTCTTCCAATTTTAACGCGGAAAACCATAGCTCACAACAAACCCAATCCCTTAAAATTGATTATGAGATCAACGACGCGTATCGATTGACGTCTGTTACGTCCAGAAGGGTCTTTGAATACACGATAACCCATGATTATGATTTCAGTAGCGAAACCTTATCACATTCGGATAAGGAGGTCGAAAGCACTACATTGTCCCAGGAACTGCGCTTGAACTATGACAATGGCGGCGTGAAGTGGATTGCAGGCTTCTATGGTGATAAGACTGAGGATACAAACGACACTGTGCGCTTAAATAAGGTTGTGGACAATGATGACGATGGAAACACCTATGCTGTTTTTACCCATCTGACCTATCCCCTGTCCCAACGGTTCAGTCTCACCGGCGGTTTGCGGTACGAAACAACGGAAAAGGAATTTGAAAATCATATCAAGGCAAAGCATCTCGATGATTCATGGGATGCCATAACGCCCAAGCTTGCCCTGGAATACCGGCCTTTGCCTGGAATCATGACTTACATAAGCGCATCCAAAGGATACCGGGCCGGCGGATTTAATTCTTCAGCCACGAATCCGGAATATGTTACCTATGATGAAGAAGAACTATGGTCTTATGAAATCGGATCAAAAAACACCTTTTTTAATAACAGATTGATTGTCAACGCCAGTATTTACCTGATGGATATTTCCGATATGCAGATTTCGGAGAAGGTTACAGCATTGCAAACTTATTTAACCAACGCGGCTGAAGCAACCGCCAAAGGGGTGGAGTTGGAGTTGATGGGCAAAATAACCTCCGGTCTGACTATAATGGCCGGTATCGGCTATACCCACCTTGAGTTTGACGAGTTCAAGGATGAGGACGGAGATTACCAGGGAAATAAAACTACCTATAGTCCGGAGTATACATTTAATATCGGCGCCCAATACCGTTGGGAAAACGGCTTGTATGCCAGGGCGGATTTGGTTGGTTATGGGGAAATGTATCTTGATAAAGCCAATGAATATAAACAGGATGCCTATCAAATCGTCAACGCCAAAATCGGATATGAGACAGAGCATTATGATATCTACCTCTACGGCAAGAATATTTTTGACGAAGAATACGATTATGTTAACACCACTTACACCACCTACAGCGATCCGGGAGAGGTTGGCCTACAGGTGACTTACCGTTTCTAAAATAATTTAAAAGCTTAACTACCAACATACAAAGGAGAAAAATATGAAAAAAACAATTATTCTGTTAACACTGATTTTCTCAGCTTCTTTAGCTCACGCGCATTCACTCTGGATCAACAGCTTTGAATCCCATGCCCATGGGGGGCATAACGCCATGGTCTGCCTGGGTTGGGGACATGCCCTGCCCATGGACGATATCCTCAATTCAACCAACGGCCGTATCGCTGTCGAGCGGTTCGAATTGTCTGACCCGTCGCTGAAAAAAACAGATCTTCGCAAGCCGGAATTCAAGCTCGCCGAACCAAAACTGTCCAATGAGAACATTGATCTGTTTGCCGCTGATCTGGCCGCCCAGAAGATCGCGTTCAAGGAAAGCAGTGCGCCCGGCGTTTATCAGCTTGGCGCAGTATCCCGGGCCACCTTTTATACCCGGTATGTGGACAAGAAGGGTAAGAAGCGCCTGAAAATGAAACCCAAGGATGAAATTAAGGATATCCAGACCGTTCTGATGGCCTTAAAATACCAGGCTTTTGCCAAATCTTACCTTACGGTGGGAGCCTGGTCAGCCCCCAAGCCCCTGGGGCATGGACTGGAAATTATTCCGCGCACCGACCTGAGTAATCTACATGTCGGCGATCTGATGGAGGTGGAAGTTTTATTTCACGGCGTGCCCCTGAAAGGCGGGGAATATATCACAGCCCATAGCGGCAGCTTCGGCCAAAGCGACGGTTTTTCATTGTTCTCAAAGGTAAAGAAAGGCAAGGCCCAATTTCGCGTTCAAAGCGCAGGCCAATGGATGATAAGCGTCAGCCACAAGGACGACGTTACGCCGGACGGTCCCCTTAAGGATCTGTACGGCAAGGCGAATGTGGTATCCCAGGCTGCGACTTTGACGTTTAATGTCCAATAACCTCCATGGGACGTAAAAGCCCACAACTGACAATTGAATCCGTGAATCCGGGACATCTTACTTAATTGCGAGTTATTATTACTTACGACATCAAAGAATGAACGATATAAAGACTTTTGAGCCTTTAATAGCAAGGGTTTATGAGGATATTTCATTACATTCTTTGATGTCGTGCATAGTAAGTTAAGGTGTCTCCGAAATTGCACTGGGAGTCGTTTATCTCCTTTTTGAGTTTCCAGCGTCAAAAAAAGAGGTACAATTGTTAGTGGTATTTATGGTTTCCCTTATTATTTCAGGCGACATAAAAAGACGATCGGACTAATTAAAAGGAACCAGTGACCAGCAACTCTCCTAAAAATGTATTATATTCCACATGGGCTGAGGTCTGGTCTATCAACAGCCGAATTCAGCCCACAACAGACAATGAAACTGACGACACCAACAATGCAGGGCTAAATTGGGTGCCAAAGGCGCTTCGCCCTCTTATATCTTGTTTATAGTTTTTTATAAAACGCTACTGGGTTGTGAAATAATGATGCGCTATGCTTTGATCACTGTTGTATTTATGTCGTTTTTCTTTGTTTCCGGCTGCAATCTGATATCCCCTGACCCTGCGGCTGTGATGCCCGTGGAGATACCTGATGCTTATGTTCATAAGGCTGGTATTGACGACACGCCCCATACCGGTAATGAAACCATGGATGGCGGATGGTGGCGGCAGTTCGGCGTTGATGAACTGAGCAAATTGATTCAGACAGGTCTTTTGGATAACTATGATCTGAAAGTGCTTAAAGCCAAAGCTGACCAGGCCCTGGCCGATGTGAAAAGTGAGAAATCAGGCTTTGGGCCCTCTCTTGATTACGCCCTTGAAGGCAAGCGAACCCATTCCCAATCTAAAACCCAGGGCCGGTCTGCTACTTCAGATCATGATCACACCTATTCCGCCTCCATGGATGCTGAATATACCCTGGATCTGTGGGGAAAAACCCGTACCAATGTCAATGCAACAGAACTTGAATATCTGGCTGCACGCCAGGACCTGGAGGACGGGGCACTGACCCTGTCCACGGATATTGCCGATACTTGGGTGGATATTCTGTCCGTGCGGACCCGTAGGCAAGTGCTTGCGCGGCAGATAGAATCCAACCGGATGACGCTTAAACTCCAGGAATTGCGCTTTACCAACGGCAAGGCCACGGCCCTGGATGTGTCCCAGCAGCGGGAAGCCCTGGCCCAGGTTCTTTCTGCCATGCCTTTGCTTGAAAAAGAGGAAAAACAACTGGTGAATGCCATGGGCCTGTATTTGGGCCGGACACCGGGGACACCTGTGGCGGTTTCCGCCCCAGACCTTCCCCAAACCTTTCTGGCACCCCAGCCCGGCATCCCGGCTGACCTGCTCAAAAACAGGGCTGATATCAGGGCCGCCCGGATGCACCTTGAGGCGGCGGCCCTGGACGTGGAAGCTGCCAGGGCCGATTTGTTTCCGGAACTGACCCTGTCTGCCTCGGCTGCATTTTCCAGCGGTACCCTGGATTTGTTGTTCCAGAACTGGGTGTTTACCC
>CAKZLA010000112.1 GCA_937124525.1 uncultured Desulfobacterium sp. | reverse complement strand
ATAAAACTCCGTCCAATGATTTGTAATAACTGGAGTTTCTATATTTGTTGTGGGCAGGCCAGATCCCCAATACGGTCTGCCCGTGGCAGTTATAGAGAAATCCCGGTGAAAAAAGGGGAATTTTCAACCTCTAATGAATGAAGCGCACCTATCTCTCCTTGACCTTGCACCGGAGCAGATATATATTAACTGTCCATGAAATTCTATAAAAAAAAATATGATATAATTGTGATAGGTGCAGGTCATGCCGGGTGTGAAGCAGCCCTTGCGGCATCGCGCATGGGCTGCGAGGTGTTATTGCTAACCATTGATCTGGACAAGGTTGCTGCCATGCCCTGCAGCCCCTCCATCGGGGGTATGGCCAAGGGACAACTGGTAAAAGAAATTGACGCATTGGGCGGTGTCATGGCAAAAATTTCCGATGCTTCTGCCATCCAGTACCACACCTTGAATACAAGAAAAGGGCCTGCAGTGCAATCCACCCGAACCCAAAATGATAAAAACCGCTACCAACAGATCATGAAATCCACCCTTGAACAGGATGAACGCATTGATCTCAAACAGGCCATGGTGGAGGAACTTGTCATTGAAGATAGGCAGGTCCGGGGCGTGGTGGATAAAACCGGTTTTGGTTTTTCCGCCCCCATTGTCATCCTGTCCACGGGAACTTTTTTAAGGGGCCGCGTTCACATTGGTTCCCGCTCCTTTGATGCGGGCCGGGCCGGGGAATTTGCTGCCATGGGCCTTGCCCAGTCCCTTGATGATCATGGGTTTACACTGGGCCGCATGAAAACCGGAACCCCCCCTCGAATACATAAAAGATCCATTGATTTTTCTGCCTTTAACCGCCAGGAATCCGATGAAAATCCCACACCGTTTTCTTATTCTACATCCGGGGTGAGCCGTCCCATGCTCTGTAGTTACATGGGCAATACCAATATGGCCACCCATGACCTGGTGAGGCAAAACCTGAAATACTCGGCCCTTTACGGCGGATTTATTAAAGGTCAGTCCGCACGCTATTGCCCCTCCTTTGAAGATAAGATTGTAAAATTCCCGGAAAGGGAAAGTCACCAGGTCATTCTTGAGCATGAAGGGGTGAAGACCAATGAAATATACGCATCGGGCCTTGGGAACAGTCTGCCCTTGGAGGTCCAGATTGACATCGTCCGTTCGGTAAAGGGGTTGGAAGTAGCAGAGATTATGCGTCCGGCCTATGCCATTGAATATGGCTATATCAATCCCCAGCAACTTTACCCCACCCTGGAGACCAAAAAAATTTGCGGACTTTTCATGGCAGGCCAGATTAACGGTACCTCGGGCTATGAAGAAGCCGCAGCCCAGGGGATGTGGGCCGGGATCAATGCCGGATGCAAAATCCAGCAGAGACCTGCCTTTATATTGGACAGATCCCAGGCCTACATGGGCGTCATGGTGGATGATCTGGTCACCCGGGGTACCCGGGAACCCTACCGCATGTTCACCTCCAGGGCAGAATATCGCCTGTTACTCCGGGAAGACAACGCAGACCTTCGTCTGGCTGAAACAGGATTCTCCCTGGGTCTGGTGGATCAGGAATCCCTGGATCGCACCCGGGAGATCCAATGCGCCACCCACCAGGAAATTTCCCGCATCCGGCAAACCATTGTCAAGCCCACCGTAGGGGTGAATCAATGGATTGAAGCAGCCAAAAGCGCACCCTTGACCACCGGTGCAAAGCTGGACCAACTCCTGAAAAGGGCGGAGTTGGACTATGGCACAGTGGAACACATCGCCCCACCGGAGTCTCCTGTCACTCCAAGGGTAAAACGTCAAGTGGAGGTGGAACTTAAATACGAAGGTTACATTGCACGCCAGGTAAGGGAAATCAAAAAATTCAAGGATATGGAAAAAATCAAAATCCCTCCAGATCTTGACTTTAAGGACATCCACGGACTTTCCAATGAAATGAGAGAAAAACTGATGGAAATCATGCCGGAATCCCTGGGGCAGGCATCCCGCATTGATGGCATGACCCCAGCGGCCCTTTCAGTGATTATGGTGGGAATCTCAGCCCTTAGAAGAACGTCGAATTCTTGACACATTCAAATTTAAGTTTATTTTTCAACCATCACCAGGGAGACTTTTAGAGCATGTTTCCCTGGTTGTTTTTCGCATTTTTTGTGTCATGGCAATCAGCAACAGGGAGTGTACTTTTCATTAAGAATACATATGGATATCAAATAATATAAGGAATTTAAAAAATGTCTGCAACAGATTATTACAAAGTTCTGGGGGTTAATAAAGGGGCAACTGCTTCTGAGATCAAAAAAGCCTACCATAAACTTGCATTAAAGTACCATCCAGATAAAAATAAGGATGATAAAATAGCAGAAACAAAATTTAAAGAGATCAGCGAAGCCTATGCAGTGTTGAGCGACAAAGAGAAAAGAGAGCAATATGATACCTATGGATCAGCAGGCTTCCAGCAGAGATACTCCCAGGAAGATATTTTCAGAAATTTTGATATTGGAGATATCTTGAAAGAATTTGGCTTTGGTGGAGCAAGGAGTGGGGCAAGACAATCATTTGGCGGGGGTGGATTTTCATCCATGGGGGGAAACCCTTTTTCCCATGCAGGGGGCGGATGTCATGGGGGCGGATGTCACAGTGGTGGCCACCAGCGCCCCACCACGGGAAAGGATCTTGAATATGAGATTGGCCTGACATTGGCAGAACTGTACAACGGCACCAAAAAAACGGTGACATTAAACCATGCCGGGAACAATGAAACCATCACGGTAAAAATTCCCAAAGGCATGACCCAGGGGAAAAAAATCCGTGTGCCAGGCAAAGGAGAACCCAGCCCTTACGGCGGCCCCCGGGGTAACCTGCTGATAAAATCCCGCCCCCTGCCCCATGCCCAATTTCAAATCGACGGGAATGATGTCTCCATTGTAAAAAATATCAAGTTAACCGAATCATTGATGGGTACTAAAGTGGATATATCAACGCCCGTGGGTAAAAACATTTCCATCACAGTGCCGCCGGGAACCCGACACAAAGCCAGAATGCGACTTTCAAAACAGGGAATCCCCCTCATGAATTCCAGTGAATCGGGGAATTTATTTGTGATCATCGACGTTACAGTGCCGGGAGAATTAACAGGGGCACAGAAAAAACTTATTGAAAAATTAGCAAAAACTGGACTATAAGTAATAACTATGACAACACTTGTTCCCATGATCTCCCGGGAGGAGATCACACAAAAGGTAAAAGAGACAGGCCAGCAGATTTCCCTGGACTATGAAAATAAAGAGTTGATTCTCATTGGTATCCTGAAAGGGTCTTTCATTTTTTTGGCAGATTTAACCCGGGTGATCAGCATTGATCATCAGGTGGATCTGGTGGGGGTATCCAGTTATTCAGGAACCAGTACAACTGGAATCATTAAGTTTACCAAGGAACCGGACCTTGAGCTTAAGGGGAAAGATCTTCTTATTGTTGAAGATATTGTGGATACCGGCCGTACCTTGTCTGCCCTTTTAAAATTTTTTAAAACCTATGAGCCCAGATCCATGAAAGTGTGCACGCTGATTGATAAAAGTGAAAGACGGGATGTGCCGGTGGAAGTGGATTATGCCTGTTTTCATCTGAACGAAGGATTCATTGTGGGGTACGGCCTTGACTATGACCAGAAATACAGAAATCTCCCAGCCATATTTGACTTGAAATTATAACTACTTTTTTCTTAACTGCACTGTTCTCTACAGGCAATGATTATTTATACGTTGAGTCCACTGAATTTTGAGCCTGTGGAAAAAATCGCACGGGTAAAAATTGTTTTCATTAGAACTGCCCCGGGGAAGCAGGAAGAAAAAATGGATAATATTTAATTATCTTAATCCTTTAGGACGGTAACGTATGATCATCACTTGTGAAAATTGTACCGCTAAATTCAACCTCGATGAATCACTTTTGAGCCCCAATGGCTCCAAAGTTCGATGCAGTCAATGCGCTCACCTGTTTCTTGCCTTTCCCAAAGGATATGGTCCAGAAAAAAGTATTCCTCCATCAATGGAGGTAAAAAAAATTTCAACTGAAGAGGTAGATCCCCCCAAACCGGATGAACGTATCGATGAACCGCCCTCCCCCCTTGTAAGCGAATCTGTCGAAACGAAACTGGAGTCCCCTCAAACAGAGTTGGACTCACCATTCCCATCCCCAGATGATACCCTGAAAAGAGATGACATTGACTTTGATACGGATCTGGATCTGGACATGGAGTTGGATTTTTCCGATACGGATTTTGACTTTGATGAAATCGGTCTGGACCTGGATGGCCCTGCATCGGATGATGCGGGCGACGTGGCTGATGATGAGTCATTGACACAAGAATCCACAACAGCCCATGATACAGAGGATAATCTCGACCTGGATTTTGATCTTGATCTGGACCTTGATCTGGACATGGAACTTGGACTGGATGTTCCTGGACCAGATGATGCAGGTGAGATGCATGATGATCCAGTGACACAAGAAACCATAACACCCCATGACACCGAGGATGATCTCGACCTGGAACTGGACCTCGATCTGGACATGGAACTTGGACTGGATGATCCTACACCGGATGATGCAGGTGAGATGCATGATGATTCGCTGACACAAGAAGCCATAACACCCCGTGACACCGAGGATGATCTCGACCTGGAACTGGACCTCGACATGGACATGGAGCTGAATCTGGATGACTCCTCACAGGACGACCCAGGCGAAATAGATGATGGATTTAACCTGGAACTGGACCTTGATGAAGATGACATGGCCACGCCAGATGGAACCCAGGCCCCAGACTCAGACTCTTCGCCTGAGAACATGGACAACAATGGACCTCATGTTATCCTGGAAAAGGAAGATCCACTGGCAAAAAAGGATATCCCCAAAGAACCTGGGGATGACACCCCCATTGCACCCAGTTCAACAACAGAGCCACTGCACCAGTATCCCCCCATTGACATAGAAAAAAAATCCTCACCCATTGTGAAATTATTTATTTTTTTTATTTTGCTTCTGATACTTCTTTTGGGTGCCCATGCAGCATCTTTGATTACCGGAATCACCATTCCCTTTGTTTCTGATCTTAACATTCCTTTTTTAACGGAATTGGTGACCCCGGAACCACCGCCACCGCCGCCAATCCGGCTGGTACCAGACAAAAATAGTATCAACGGACGATTTGAGATTAACCAGAAAGAAGGTACCTTGTTTGTCATTACGGGAAACATCCACAATACCTCCCAGGTTACCTGTACCAATGTTCGGGTGACAGCCTCTCTAATAAACACAGAAAAGGCTAAAATCAAATCTAAAACCGTTTTATGCGGGGTCACCATACCAGCTCAACAACTTGCCACACTGGAAATCTCAGCCATGGATAAAACATTGAGCAATCCAGACCCACAGATGTCCTTCCCACTGGCCCCGGGACAATACAGTCCTTTTATGATTATTTTCTCAAAACTTCCAGATAACCTTGAAAATTTTACAGTGACAGTGGATAAATTTAACAAGAACTAAAAAACTTGGTTTAGACCAATTTAAAACTTGACAACACCTACAGGCAAGTGTATAAAGGTCGAGTTTTGGCGATGTAGCTCAGTTGGTTAGAGCATGCGGCTCATATCCGCAGAGTCCGGGGTTCAAATCCCTGCATCGCTACCAGATACTAATCCGAACAGATACAGTTCGGTCATGAAAGCCCCGCCGGTAAACGGTCGGGGCTTTTTTAGTTTCCAGCACAATCTAACGAACACCGATTTCGGCACCAAGGAATTTGGGGTTAAGACCAAAATCTCTCAATGTGCTTGCCACACATTCAAATATCAGACCGTATCCCCTTCTCTGATTTTGGTAGACCATGTGTCTGAACTCACAGGGGATTGTAAGGGTGACCATAAAATAATGCACCGGCAAAATTTTATTTTGCTGCCGGTCGATCCAGTTACCGGCCTCATGGTTTTGGCATTGGGGACAACTACGGTATCAGCATGGAGGGATAAAAAGACGTCGTAATATTCATCTATTATTGTAGAGAGTTGCATGATCACACCTTCCGAAAATCGACATGAATGGTGTTGATCAGATTGTTGATGGTCGTCATGCCTTCTTTGAGACCCCAGGCGTGCGCAACCTGGCCATCAATAATTCTGGCGACATCACTGTCGAACATAACTTCAATATCTTTTAAAGTAAGTTCTGTATCTTCAACAGTATCGTGCAATAAAGCAGAAATTATTGATGTACGCCCTAAT
>CAKZLA010000111.1 GCA_937124525.1 uncultured Desulfobacterium sp. | reverse complement strand
ACAATAGCCGGTAAACTGCCGCTCCAGCACTGCAGGGGCATCCAAAAAAATTCCGGGTGAATCCACCCGGCCCGCCAGCATCTCTTCAGGCTCGGCAAAAAAGAACAGGTCATGGGGGCGGGCATTGGCAACGGTGAAGTTCAAGGCATTGCCGTCCCTGCGACCGGCCCGGCCAATGCGCTGGAGATAATTGGCCTGGGCAGGGGGAACAGAACAGAGAATCAGGGAGGAGAGACTGCCGATATCAATACCCATTTCCAGGGTGGGGGTACAGGACAATAAATTGGGAAACCAGGGGAGTCTGTTATCATCTTCGCTTTTAAAATTGCGCTCCAGTTGTTCCCGTTCGGGTCTTTTGAGCAACCCGGTGTGCTCCATGGCAAAAATCCTCTCCACATCCCCTGTGGCGTACAATTTTCCATAATAGTCCATCTTTACGTCCACAGGCCCATAGCTGCCCTGGCAATGAAATCGCTGGCAGGGAGCTCCGGCAAAGGCATGTAATTCTTTTTCACCAACGGATATATTGTGTTCACAGGCTTTGCATCGCAATTGACAGACCTTGGAGGTCACCTGCAGGGCATCTGCACAAATGCCCCACACGGCATCCCCGCGTACCTGGATTTCTTCCAAAATTTTGTGCGCCACAAGGTATTTAAGGACCAGTTCATACAAGGGCTCAACAATCTGGGAGGCAAAGATGAAGTCAGGGGCAAAACATTTTTCTGCAAAGCTTTCATACCAGGTCACATGGGTGGATCTCCGGCTGAAGAGCTGATCAAACCGGGTCCCTTTTTTCCGGGTCAAAAAGGATGGGGTTCTTGAAAACTGACCAAAATTGGGCATCCACACCATGCGGTTAAGCAAATAAGAGGAGCCAAAGCCTTCCATAAATGTTTTAAGATAAGGATGATAAATACCCCCCTGGTTTTTCAAATGAATCAGAATGCCCCGGACAAAGGTTTCAAGACGTTTTTTATCAAGGGTTTCAAGCCCACCGATTTCATTTTGGATAGCCCCATGCAGGGGTGAAAGAACCGGGGCCAATTTATTCGAAGCCAGAAAGGCCACGGAGGAGCCTGTTTTTTCAAGGGTTCTGCCGACCCTTGTCCTGAAGCCGTATTCACTGGTAATTTCCCATGCCACCCGGTCATGAACCTGGTGCACAAGGGCCGCCTCTCTGGGTAGAGATCCCTTTGATTTCAGCTCATCCACCTCATTGAGCCATTCCATATTGGGACCCAGGAATGTGGCAATGTACCGGTTCAGCCCCACCTTGTTCATCCAATATTCCGTGAATACCCCGGGAAGCCGGGAAAAGGGCAAATCCTCTCCTGCGGCCAGAACGGCCTTTTGCAAAGCAATCCTGAAATTAAACCGAAAGGTCCGGGCATTGAAAAAACCGGCCCGGTGGGCCGCATCCTGGACATTATCGGAAAAAGTAAGCAGTTTTTTATCGTCATTGTAGGTGGAAGAATAGAGCTGGACAATCATCACTGAGGTCAAGCTTGCAGCCCGGGAACCCACCAGACTCAATCCGTCCAGGGCACCGCAAAAGGGGCAGTCCTTTTTGCAATAATTTTTGGAACCCCGCTGGATTCTTACTTCGGGCATATAAACCAGGATCAATTCTTCATGGCCGCAGGCCGGGCAATGCTGAACCCGGGCCTGGGTTGTCACACAAAGGCAGTTGGGGCACAGATATACCAACCCGGGTTTCGGAATTTGATTTACCGGAGAAACAGCGCCTGTTTTTTCTGGATCATGGGGGCTAATATCTTCAGGAAACAAAAAAACCACCTGGGGGTCCAGATTGAAAAAAGCCGCATAAAAATCCTTTAGATCACTTCTGATCTGGGCATCCACCTTCCGCTTTAAACCAGCCCACCCCATGGCACCGCATTCCCGACAATGGACCAAAGGCAGATGTTTATTTAGTTGATCCTGGTTGAGATCATCTGCGAATCGAAGCTGCGGGGAGGTATCCACACTGGCCACCATGCGCCGCAGTTCCCGGAGCCACAACTGAACCCGGACATTGAGAAAGGGGATTGTTTCTTTCTTCACCGTCCCTGTTTTTTCCTTCACTTCAATGCACTTTCTGGCCTCGGACACCAGGGCCAGAAGGCTTGTGAAGACCAGTTTCTGATAAGTTTTCCGGGTGTGGGTAAGCCCCCTTGTTACCTTTTTAAGCCGCCCCAGAATATTTGCCATATGGCAGATATTTCCCCCCAGAACCTTAAGAAGATTCTGGAAAAAAAGATGGGTCTTGAGCTTTTCACCCAGGTCAATGCGCCACTGGGGATTTTTAAAATCGCCGTCAATCTTCTTTCCAAACCACAGCTGCACCTGGTTCTGGATATAGGCCTGGTAGGTGGGGTACTGCCCCGGGTCCAGGGCTTCAATTTTATCTGGTGCCACAACATCCACATGGGAAATCAGGCTGTCACCCAGAAATTCTCCGGCACTGATCCTTGCTTCGGAAATCACCGCATCCGAGTCAAAGGGCTGACCAAACATCATGGAGGCATATTCCAGCAACTCCTTTTGTTCATCACCGCTGCCCAGGGTGGCCGAGGTGCCAATACCGCAGATGTGCCCGGTGGGGGCTGCCAGGCGATCCTTGAGGCGACGGATGAGGCAGGCCAGATCCGAGCCCTGGGCACCGTCAAAGGTATGGAGCTCATCCACCACCAAAAATCGTAAGGTTTCTGGACTATTTTGCTGCCACAGGGGCTTATCTTCGGGACGGATGAGCAGATAATCCAGCATTTTGTAATTGGTCACCAGAATGTCCGGGGGTGACAGACGGATGCTGTTTTTATCCGAAATCAGACGATCCGGGGTCATTACCATGGCAGGATGTTCCTCCTGCTGCCCCACAAAAATGCCTGCGGTTACGTTTCCTTGAAGGGGGCTGTTGTATATGCGTTTGGCAATTCTGCCGGCCTGGTCCGTTGCCAGGGCGTTCATGGGATAGATTAAAATGGCTTTTATGCCGGGTTCTCCCCGGTGTTGGTAACAATAATCCAGAATGGGATAGAGAAAGGACTCGGTTTTACCTGAGCCGGTACCGGTGGCCACAAGGGTTGAGGCGGGGGTGGGTCCAGACAGGCGGTCAAAGGATTTTTCCTGGTGAAGATAGGGGGGAAAGGGCATCTCAAGCTCCGGGAAATAATCAGCACCTTTGCTCCCCTGGACAAAGGGAAGCTGGATGTCCACATAGGGGCCTTTGAACAGTGTGTCTGGTGTTTCTAAAAGTTGATCAATGGTGGTGGAAAAAAACGGGGTGGTCACCGGGAAGGTGGTACGAAGAAAATCTTTGATGCCCTGCTCTACTTGCAGGGCGAGCACAGACGGGATCATTGGTTTTTCATTTCCATTTATTCAGTCTTTTCTGACATTCGGCTTTGGGCAGCCGGGCATTCAGAGCAATCAGCTCTGTCAATTTATCATGTACATGATTCGGTGTAATGAGATTATGTTCCAACAGTTGGTCAAAAATCCACAAGATGCCGTGAACAGGAATTTTATCCTTTGATGCATGCTTTCTCAAAGGGGCATCTCCTGTTAATAGCCGCCCTGAAACAACTTTAGCCTGGAACAAACAGGAGCAGTCTGGTACGGAAAGGGCTTTATATTTTAATTCAAGGAGTTGAATTTCCATCAATTCTTCAAAGGTAAAGATCTTTTTATGTAAAATGCCTTCATCAATATAAACGACCAGATCTGAAACATTGTCTTCATGAATTTCGGCCAAAACCAAATCCGTGACATAAAACTCACAGGGTAGCTTAAAAAAAATATCTATAATGTCAATTTTCAAAAGATCGATGAGAATATTGGCATCATTGACCAAAATAATCATGAGATAAATTTGACCTCCTGATCCAGTTGCGCCACGGTTTTATTTAAAAGGCCTGCCCCTTTGCTGAAACTGATAATTTCTTCAGCAACCCCTTGGTAGACCAATTGCTTGAACCGGTTGGCGACTTCCCTGCCCCGGTATTCCCCGGGCTCATCCTTATGCCACCCATTTTTTCTGACAAAAATACAAAAAGACTTATAAGTGGCGGCAGAAATAATGGAAAGATTCCTGGCCCTTGCCATGATGGCCTGGATAGAAACACCAAAAATCCCTTTTAATTTCTTCAGCTCCCACGGCGTAATTCTGGAACGTTTCTTCTGCCCCAGCTCCCTGCGCATGACCGTTTCAGGCAGCAACAGTGCACCGGCAAAGGAGTGGCAGAGTTTTTCCACATCCTGCCCCTCAGCCTGGGAAAAATCCAGAAGCAGGTGGCCCAATTCATGGGCCAAGGTAAACCGTTTACGGACCAGGTTGCTGTCCTTATAGACCGCCACCACCGGAAGATCAATTCCCGAGGCAAATCCGGATAGACCGTCAAAATGTTCAAAATCAGAAACTTCAAATACCTTGAAGCCTTTATCTTCAAGAAGTTCGATTAAATGTGGCACCGGTCCTTCTCCCAGCTTCCATTTTTCACGAATTTCCTGTGCAGCCACTTCAATATCTGCCTTATTTTTAATAAGCGTTTGACTCACGGGATTCACATAAGGAGTCTGAACATTAAGGATATCCTCTATTTCCAAATATTTCTGGAGGAAATCCAGGGTCTGATATTTAATCTGCTCTTCTGCCTTTTTGCCCAGTTTGGATTTTTTTCTGAATTCCAAACCGGCAAGTATAATTTGCGATGGCTTGAAAAAATAATCTACTTTGATGTCCAAGGCTTTAGCCAGGGCTATCAGGACTTCACTGCCAGGATTGATCTGCCCTTTCTCATATTTACTGATGGCCTGTTTGCTCACAACAGCTCCGGCTTTTTCTGCCAGGGCAGCCATGCTCAAGCCTGCCATTTTCCTTGCAGAGAATAATCGTCTGCCGAATTCATTGATCATTATTATCACCTCTTTGGTTGACAAATTTAAAATATTATAGCATTTTGTCAACCAATCAATCAACCTTTCTTGATAAATTTTTAACAAAAAAAATGATCAATGGTGTGTCTTCAGGATTTGATCAGGATTTCGCCTCCCCGACGGTATGGTCAAACCGTTGGGTAAAATTGGCCCAGACCTCCTCATAATCCTTTTCCCGGTCACACCGATCAAAGGGGGCGTGATAGGTGATGGTCCGCTCAAAGGGACCGCCGGGTTGGGTATCGTCCAGGAGGGTTCGTTCCACCATACCCGAGGTCATCTCTTTTATATCCTCCCAGCCCCCGGGCTCGGTTTTTGTCTTTTTTCTGGGGTATCCCACACCGGGAAGACCCTTGGAGCAGGTGAAAACGATGCGGCCTTTGGTGTCGTACCAGGTGTCGGCCTCGTTCTGGCGCATGACCGGGAACTGGACCCGGTAGATGGTTTTGAGTTCTTCCAGGGTCAGGCCCAGGGCCATGGCAGCCAGGACATCAATTTCCACCAAGGCCTGGCGGCGGGTGTAGTCGGTTCTCAGGGCATTGTTTCGCTGCCAGGTGGGGGTGAGGTTTGTAAAAAAGCTGTTGGTCAGGCGGGGATCACTCTTGGCCCATGCATCGCTTTGGAATTCGTCCCGCCAGCATTCTTCCCAGAGTTCCGAATAATGGCTCGTCAGACAGGTAAGGATAAGTGCTCTTCCATTGCCCGGCAACAGAAAACAAGCATTGCTTATCAAAGGCAATTGATTAATGAGCGTCGTATTTGCATGTCCCATCCCGGTACTTTTAACCCTGAAATCCATGGGAATGGAGAGCGAGAAGCTATAGTAATCCAACAGGGATTCTGTCTTTTTGAAACACGTTGCTATGCATGTGTTAATATGCCCCACACCCTTTGGAATAATTAAAGGTATAAAGGTGCGCTCTCCTGATTGACTGAGCATCTCTCGATTGACAAAACGATAACAATTTGTGACTTTGACTTGCGTTTTCAGGCCATTGCTATCGGTTAACTGAAAAACTGGGGTCCTGTCTTCGTACTCATCATCTGTGCAATCCGGCACATAATTGGTTCTGGGCAGGTAATCATCCGGCAGGGTGGTGAGATCAAGGATGTCATAATGTGAATTCAGGGTGCAGATTTCCCGGGGAGTTTTGTAAAATGGATTGCCCACAAAAAAATGGGGACCGGAGAGAATCCACTGTGAAGTATCTTCAGGAAAACAGGTCTGACGGTGGATTGTGCCATCTTTTTGTGCATTGTTTTCATGCCACATTTCTGTTGAGTAGTATTCCCCCTGAAGATCCCCCAGCCGTCTGGGATGATCCGCATATTTTTGGAGCACCCTTACAATCTGCCTGGAATGAACCGCGGGCAGGCGTGCCTGGAGAAAAGGCGTACCTTCAGCATCATAGAGTTGGGCAAAAAGACCCAGCTCATCAGGTCCGCAAAGCACAATCCGTTCCTGATGCCCCTTCACATTCCATCTATTTTCATCATCCTTTATTCCGGGCACCGGGCCATACCCCTGGTGGTTAAAACAGACGTCCACGGTGACGGGGGAAAAAAGATTGGCCACATGGGAAAACCCCACCTCCCCTTCTCTATTTTTAAACCCATTGATACTGAATTTTGCATGATGATCCACTTCAGCAAACAGGCTCAATTCATTTTGAAACTGAAAATGATACCGCAACCGGGGATAAACCGCCTCCCTGAACCCACCACCTTTGGGATCATCATAAATCCCTTCCGGATGAAGAAAACCTGCCACACCGGATGTTTTCAAATGGGTCCAGGCCTGGGGCAAAAAGCATTTGTAAAGATTGGTCTGGATTTTTTTCAGCAGGGGGTAGTTCTGAAGACCGTTCAGAAAATTCTGGGTGGCCGCCGCCTCCTCATAGGCCCCCAGATAATCACTTTCAAGCCCATATTTCACCAGGGTATCCCCTCGCAATTTCGCCAGCTTTGAAGCAGAAAATTTACGCAGCACAAACAAGGGGTCAACATCCCCCATCACTCCACCCTCGTTCCATTCCACCTTGAGCCAGGGGGGATTTCCCACCACCAGATCAAACCCGCCCCGGCGCTCAAAAAGATCGGCAAATTCAAGCTCCCAGTGCAAAAACCGATATCGTTCCCCCAAGGCCTGCACCAGCCCCAGGCGGGGGCTTTCCCGACACAGCCGATCCACATCCACAAACCCGAACTTATCCACCAGGTCAAGGGACATCTGTCTTGGCCGGGTATCGGGAAACATTTCCAGCTGTTCCCCCACTGCCGGGCCTGCCTGGAAGAGATTGCCCTCCAGGATCAGGGTCAGGTCAAACAGATATTCGGCCCGGCCCGGCAACAGATCTGCCTTTTCAATGGGCCAGAACCACAGGGCGCACCAATAATCCATGGCCAGTTTCAACCGCCGGTAGGGGCTGGAGGTCCGAACATCTTCTGAATACATCTCCTGTTCAAGAATCCGGTCCTTGGCCTCGGTGGTGGTGGGTTTACGCCCGGGATCAGGGGGCTCCTGGCCAAACACATCCAGGGGATCTGTGGTGCGACGGCGGATATCATGCTGCATTTCCACATGGCGTTGCCAAAGCTTATCCACGGCCTGGGATAGCTGGATCAGCTGATCTATTTCGCTTTTAGACAAGACCTTGATAAATTCTTTACGCCACAGATTGATGGCAACGATATTCTCCGTTACCATCTGTTTGACCACCTTATCCTTGTATTCCGCCATGCCCCGGTCCGGGAGCAAAAAATGATAAATGGCATTATCCGGTCTCTTTTCCCCGGGCATGACCCGTTCCGGTACCTGGTCCAGCCAGTGAAACTCCCTGCGAAAGCCCTTTTTAAGCTGAACCTCATGGGGCAAAAACACCTGCTTTCTGGCCCCGATCAAAGAGTTGCCGCAGACCAACTGCATGCCGAACCAGGGAACAAAGGCCTTTTTATAGATGGTGTTCAGCCACAGGGACACCTCGGCCAGCTCCACGGCCACCGGGTTGAGATCCACCCCGTGGACATTGTTGTCTGCAATATACATTTTAACTGTCTGAAGTTCCCGGGAGTAGGCATCAAGGGAGAGGATGGTTTGTATCTCTTTCTGCTTCAGGTCCAGGTAGGCTTTGGATAATTGGTTCACGGCCTCGTTTAAAAAGGCGGCGGACCCCATGGCCGGTTCGCACACGGTGATAGAAAGAATCTCGTCGGCGGACTTATCCTTGAGCAATTCCTTCAGGGCATATTTCACCAGGCATTGGGTCAACACTTCCGGGGTATAATAGGAGGCGGACTTTTCTCTGTCCCTGCCAGCCAGGCGATAAATAAAGGTGCCTTTTTCGTATTTTACCAGGCCCCCGTCATGGTCATACACCCGTTCATCCTCGGTGTACCCTTCAATGTCCCCGGGTCCCACAAAGTAGGCGGTATCCAGCGAATTATATTTGTCCTTGGCTTTCTTCACTTCGTATAGCTGGGTTTTTGCAAAAAAGCCTTGGTAGGAGAGCAATGCTTCGTAGACCGCACCCAACTGGTGGATGCCCAGTTGGGCATAGGAAATTCGGCCCCGTCGGTTGTTCTTTCCCTTTTTGGGCCGGGAAAGGGACATGAGCTCTATGATCTCCTGGAGTACAAAGTTCCTGAACCGGCACCGGGCAAGCAAGGGGGTGTTGTCCGGGTTAAACAGATGGCTTCGCAGGGGATTGATCTGGAAAGTACCCTCACCGGAATTTTCTGACTTTGTGGAAAACACATCCATCTGACGTCTTTTCAGGTTTCCTTGGGGCTGGAATCCATCATAGAGCAGACGGAACAGGGTCTGGATGGACTCATGGAGAAAAAACCGGTTTTTGGACTCTTCAGATGAGAGCTGGACCAGTTCCAGATCCCTTAAAGACTCCAGACTGTATCCCTTGCGAAAGGCCTTGGATTTATGGGGCAAAAACTCCAGTTCCGGCCGGGCCTCAATGTAAAACAAAAACAAAAGGCGGTACATGTACCGCAGGCACTCCCGGGAAAGCTGGTCATCCCTGCCCGTTGTGTATATTTTTTCATGGGTGTGATTTCTCAGGTACCACACCGCCTCGTTGCCCAGCACCTCAATGGCCTTGCGCAATGAATATTTCAAATCTTCGGATACGGCAAAGGCATGTTTGTGGGAATTTTCATCCAGGGTATCCAGTAAGGCGTGCCATCCGTTGGACAGATGGAGTCTTTGTGCAAAAGCGCGGCCATGGCCTGGAGGGTGGTGGTTTCCCGCCGGTCCAGGATTTCCCTGATATCAAAGCGGAGCACTCTTTTTTCATGCCACTTGGTCCGGTCCAGGAGCAGCACCCGGGAAAATTCCATGAGGAGCACCCACCGGGGCGGTTCTGAACGACCAAACACATGGCGGGTGATGACCTCCTCAATGGCCTGACCCATTATGATCCGGCCCCTGGGGGAGGTGTCTGCCTTGCCTTCAGGGTATTGGGCAGGATCAATGGACATCTCCAGGGGATCAGCAGAGTCTTCAATATCTGCAAGGGATTCCATGATCCACAGGTCCGGGGCGCCGTTGGGTTTTTGGATGCCACCCAATAAAGGAATGCTCCCTGCATCATCCAGATCCACCACCTGGAAATGGTATTCATACCCCAGGGCAGATAAAAGCCTGGCGGCAAATTTCCTTTGAATGGACAGTCGCTGTTGGGTGTCCTTTTCCCGTTCAAGGGAGGTGAGTGCGGTAAAAAAAGGTTTTCTCAGGCTGCCAAGCAGGGCCTGGGGCTGGGGGGTTCCGGTGTCCTGGGACCGTTGGTTCCATTGCTTGAATACGTCCTTGAGATCTTTTTCCAGGATGGCGGACAGATAGTGATGGGTATAAAATTCATTTTCATTGGAAATACCGGTGATATCAATGGTCATCTTAAACCCCCCTTAAAACGGCAATTACCTGGATGTAGGGATTATTCTCTGTGCTCATGGTATCTTGAACCCACTCCATGAATTCATCAAAAACCCGGTCAATCTCCCGTTTCTCCTGGTCTTTTTTATCCAATTTTCTGGCGGATTCATAAAAGAGATTCAATTGCCGGTACTGCTTGGATTTTAATTGTTCCAGGGCCACCAGGTGATCGTTTAATTTGGGATTGATCATATCCTCAAACAGATCTCGCTCGTGACCCATATAGTGTCTGGCCTGTTTCACCGCCTCTGGCAACAGGGAGTTGAGATGATCCGGGTCAAGGGCTGCCTCTGGGTTGGGAAACCTTGTTTTACCAAGACCGGTGCGGGTCAAAATCTCCTGGAAATCCTGGATCTGAACAAATTGATCCGCCTTGAACACCACCCCAAACCAGCGGTGAACCAGGGGATGGCTTTTCCGATTGGGAATCAGGCCTGAAATAATAAAAATGATTTCACCGGGGGCAAGGACGCCATGGAGGGAGAGCACCGGGGCCTCCTGGCGACCGAATCCGGCAATGACCTTGTCGTTGATCCACTCAACCAGGGGATTCAGGGGCCAGAGATAATGCACCCGGGGCCAGGCTTTTTCATCCTTGCGGCTTAAGCTGATTTCTTTCTGAATAAGGGCAGGATCGGTGGACAGAATAAAGGAATTCTTTTCCGGCCACACCTCCTTTGGCAATACGTATTTAAGGCGATCTTTAAGTTCTTTGCCAGCGGTGAGGGTGACCTGCTGCCGATCATCCACAAAATCCGCCTGAAGGGGGGACGTATGGTCAAGGTAGAGGATGGCAGCCTTGAGATATTCATAATCATCCCCGTAAAGGCAGGGCAATGTTCTTGTTTTATCCGGGGGCTCTTTGGCACAAGGCGGTGGGGTATTGCCCATGAGCATCTGCAAGGGATCAAAGGCCTTTTGGACATTGTTTTCAAGATCTGCCTTGAATTCATTTTCAGTTTGTTCTACAATATAATATTCAAAGCTTATATCGCCATAAAAATTATCTGGTAGTTGAAGTGAGAATTCTCCTTGAGGTGAGATTGTAAATTTTCCGATGGATGGTGTTACCGCAAAAAATAGACTAAAGTCAATCTTTACTTGCACACCGCATCAACAGAGGGGTTTTTAACAGTTTATTATTTGCAACATTTCTCCTGACAAATAAAGCTTAGGGTTTTCCATGCGTAAGTATATTATATCTGCGATTTTACTCGCAGGCCTGCTTTCTACCTTGCCTGCACAAGCTAACGACATTGTACTGCGAGGCGACACACCAGACCACCATGTTGTTGTTCCTGGCGACACACTATGGGGAATCGCAGCAAAATTCCTCGAAGATCCTTGGCGCTGGCCAGAAATTTGGGGATTTAATAAAGAACAAGTTAAAAACCCACACAGAATCTATCCTGGCGATATTATTAAACTTGAGTTAACACCACATGGCATGCGACTACGGATAGCCGATGATAAAGCATCCGTCAAGCTGTCACCAAAAGTACGCACAGAGAAAAACGGTACAACGGCCATTCCAAGTATTCCTGCCACTGCTATCGAGCCTTTCTTGAGCCAGCCAGTTGTTATTGATAGCGAAAAACTCGTCTATGCGCCTTATATACTTGGTTCAAGCGATGGACGCGTAGTATTGGGCAAAAGCCATCCGACTTACGTTCAAAACCTGCCAAAAAACCAAGGTGACGCATGGCAAATTTTTCGTCCCGGCAAGATGCTAAGAGACCCAGATGCTGATAATCAAATTTTAGGTTATGA
>CAKZLA010000110.1 GCA_937124525.1 uncultured Desulfobacterium sp. | reverse complement strand
GGCCCAAACTTTATCAATGACAGCGATGGTTGTTTTGATGATGATTTTCCCAACGCTTCCAATGGCATCACGTGCGTTAACCATCAGATTGGCCAGTATTTGATCAATCTGGGAGGGGTCCACTTTAATAGGCCACACCTCCGCTCCTGGAAGCCAGACCAACTCAATGTCCTCGCCGATCAATCGCCGAAGCATCACAAGCATGCTTTCCACGGTCTCGTTCATGTCGAGTACCACGGGAGCGACGGTTTGTTTGCGGGCAAAGGCCATCAGTTGACGGGTGAGATCGGCGGATCGGTGAGCCGCTTTCTGGATCTCCGTTAGGTCGACAAAGAGCTGCTGGCTCGGATCCATTTCCTGCATGGCCAACTCCGTATGACCGATGATAACGCTTAGCATGTTGTTAAAATCATGGGCCACCCCCCCTGCCAGTTGACCCACAGATTCCATTTTTTGGGCCTGGTTTAATTGGGCCTGCAGTCGCTTTCTGTATGCATCTTCCTCTTTGAGTCGCGTAATATCACTTATCACGATGCGGCACACCGGTTGATTTTCTTCAATCGCTGCAGTGGCAGCCAGATGGCCCCACAATGTGGTTCCATGTCCTTTTTTTACCATGCGCAATTCACATGTCTGGGGGTCTCCAGTTGTAAAGAGCCGTTTCCTATGCATGTAGTAAATGTCTTGGTCGTCTCGGTAAATAAATTGGGACAGAGGTTGCCGGAGCAAGTCGTTGCGGGTAACGTTCAGCAGCATGGCTGCGGCCAGGTTGGCTTCCAGAACTAACCCCTTTTTTGAAAGGGTCAAATAGCCCACCGGCGCAAGATCGTAAAGGTCAAAATAGCGTTCTCGCACAGCGTCCAATTCCACCTGGACCCGGCGCAACTCTTCATTTTGCATCTCCAGCTCAACTTGATGCACTCGCAGTTCATGGAGGGCCTGCTCCATCTCTATTGGGGAAAGTGCGTCCATGCTGACTGTTGATGGAATCGCTTTTTCCCAGATGATCTGTTCGGCTCGTTGACGCAACAATTCTGTTTGTGACGATGTGATATGTAGGGTTTGACCGGACCGGTTATCCTTGTTTTTCATTTTTCCTCTCGGAGAATTTGCTGAACAAGCTATCCATTTGAACAAATTATGAGCACCCATCAAAAATATTTTACACTTGGTGGTGTCGGCTCTCTATTTTTGAAGATTTCTCTTAAAAACGTCAATTATAGGTCATTTGTAGATTATTTAATACCCTCTAATTATTAATGGGTCTGCTGATTTCGTCAATTTATAAACAATCAGCATCAAGAGGCATGATGTCAGATGGCTTGAAGATACCATCTTGCACCCATTGCTCACCAAATAATTAATAAAGTTCTCGGCATGTTTTGCCTTGATCTTGGCTAACTCATTGTTAGCGGGAACCTCGCTTCGCTCGCTGATGAACTTCTCGATATCATTTCAACCCCGGTGCTTAAAAGCACACTCAATAAAATACAATAAATTCAATAAATTGAAAAAACTTATTGCTCTGAAGTAAAGATAAAAAGAGCATCAAACCATACGCATACATCTACAATTTGGGGTTAAGGGGCTCAGAAATTTTCAATTTACCACTTATTTTTGTAAAATCAGAAATATCAGCCTTTCAGCCGGGATTTACAGGTAAATTAATCTTTCTGACTCCCTAAGTATAAAAAATACAAAAATAGATTTATCATTTTTAAAAATGAAAAGCAAAAACAAATGAAAAAATTGGAGAAAAAAGCAAAACAACCATTGAGGATGCCTCCCCCATCCCGATCGGTTATTTTCAGGAGATCGGCTCAAAAAAACTGCAAACTAATTTTGAGCTGATATATTTGAGCTGTTATAAAGGATGCTAGATCATGACTATATTGTTGGGTTTTTTGGTCTTTTAGGGTAGGGTCATCAGTCATAAGTTTTTGACTATGCTTTGTACTAACTTTGACTAACAGGTACAATTCAACAATTTAGATTTTGGAGAATTCAATGGAAAGAGATCTCGTTAGCCTTAATATATTTAAATATATTATGAAAAATTGTGACTTTTGGATGGGTATAAATGACCTTAGGGACTATTAATAAAATTACCCATTTTTACATGCAAAACTCCAAATAGTCAGTATGAAGTTCATTAATGTTGGGTAAATTAAATTATTTCCTATGAACTCCCTTAATTAATTTTCTTTCTCAATACCTTCGCCAAATTTTATCTTTTGGGGTCCGCGAACAAGACCGCGTTACAAGTGTATTGAAAAATGCCCACCGTATTAAATACTGCCCTGAAAAACAATGGTCGTATTTTAATTACAAATCACCGTAATCATAGCCTTTTCAAGGTCAACCGAAGGGCAGAACACAAAAAGGCACTTCAATAAAAAAGCAAAACATAAATGGCGAAGGTATTGTCTCTCATACGAGATTTTTTTAAAACGGTCATAATAATTCCAGGAGCTTAGATTTTTTCTCACAAAAATTTTGGCATCCTTTATTCCTGCTTTAAATTTTCACGGGTTGAATGCCCATTTTCCGATGGTCATCCTTAGAAAAATGGGGGTTGGTCATAAGCTGGGCCGCTATACGGGAAGTAGAATTTTACTCATCGCAAGATTCCGTAATAACAGGATTTATTTTTTACCATTAAAATTCCATCACAAGATTGCCCATGTTATGACCAACCCCAAAAAACGTAAAGTACATTTTAGGGCCAGATAGAGGATGACAATGGTTTTTATTCGTTTTATTAAATCAGGGAGTATCTTATGTGAATTTACTTTGCAATTTTGCCCAAAAATTCCTATTAAATCAGTTTGTTATTTTTTTGGACGCCCGAGATCAAACCCAATAAAAAAAGGGTTTGTCAATACAGGAGGCCACCATGGCATCAAATAAAATAAATTCCCAAAGATCACCTAAAACAATATCAGGTTCTGTCACCATCTCAACAAAAGAAACAAACCACAATATCGATACCGGTTTTCCCATTGTCGGTA
The DNA here is from genome assembly GCA_937124525.1 of uncultured Desulfobacterium sp. Next base: position 12,647 of record CAKZLA010000110.1, on the reverse strand, counting down.
TCGGAGCCTCTGCCGGAGGACTTGCGGCCATTGAATCTTTTTTTTCGGGTATGCCCGTCAACACCGACATAAATATGGCCTTTGTTCTGGTGCAGCACATGCCCCCTGATCACAAAAGTATCCTTGCCAATCTTATTCAGCGTTACACCAAGATGAAGGTCTATGAAGTCCAGGATGGCATGATTGTTCAACCCAATTGTGTCTACATAATCCCCCCCAACCGGGATATGGCTTTTATCAATGGATCTCTTCACTTAATGGAATCCTCTGCCTCCCCCGGAAAGCATCTGCCCATTGATTTTTTCTTTAATTCCCTGGCCCGGGATCAGAACGAACGTGCTATCTGCGTCATACTTTCTGGTACCGGCAGCGACGGCACCCTGAGTCTGCGAACCATCAAGGGGAAAGGCGGCATGACCATGGTCCAATCCCCGGATTCCACCAAGTACAATGGCATGCCTCGTAGCGCAATTGCCACGGATATGGTGGATTACGAGCTTCCACCAAAGGAAATGCCCGCCCAGCTCATTGCCTATGTTACCCAGGTCTTGGACTCTGCCTTCCGAAAAACCTCCATCCCCTCTCACAAAATCGAAAATATATTAAAAAAAATTTTTATCCTGCTGCGGGTGCAGACCGGCCATGACTTTTCCCAGTATAAACCCAATACCATCCTCCGTCGCATCCAGCGACGCATGGCCGTTCACCAGATCAAAACAATGAACGAATATGTAAAACATCTGCACCAGACACCCGTCGAGGTAGAATCGTTGTTCCGGGATCTTTTAATCGGTGTTACCAGTTTTTTTCGTGATAAAGATGCTTTTAAGGCCCTGGATCAACTGGCCATTACCCGGCTCTTTATTGACAAACCCTCCGGAGGTATAATCCGTGTATGGATACCGGGATGTTCCACCGGAGAAGAGGCCTATTCCCTGGCCATCCTTCTTGACCAACGGCGGCAACTAATGAAACAGCATTTCAAAATTCAGGTCTTTGCCACAGATATTGACAGCCAGGCCATTAGCACAGCCCGTGGCGGACTCTATCCGCCCAGCATTGCCGACGATATTACCCCGGAACGACTGGAAAACTATTTTTCCACAGAGTATGACGGCAACATTTACCGTATTCATAAGGACATCCGGGACATGCTGATTTTTTCCGAACAAAATGTGATCAAAGATCCACCTTTCTCAAAAATCGACATCATCAGCTGCCGTAATCTTCTAATTTATATGAATGGAGAATTACAAAAAAAGATTATACCACTATTTCACTATGCCTTGAACCCGGGTGGTTTTCTCTTCCTTGGCACTTCGGAAACCGTGGGTGAATTTGGGGACCTGTTTGCAACAGTGGACCGAAAAATGAAATTGTATCAACGCAGGGAGAATGGACATAGCATACAGCGCATGGCACAGCAGAGATTTATGCCACCCATGTCGATCAAAAATACCGGAATCTCCCCGACTATCGGGGAAAAAAGCAATGGAGTTAAACTGCCACTGCGGGAGATCACCGAACAGGCCCTGCTGCAGCAGATAGCCCCAGCGGCTGCCCTGGTGGATGGCCAGGGTAATATCCTCTATCTCCACGGTCGTACCGGTATGTTTCTGGAGCCGACGCCAGGGGAATCCGGCATCAACAATATTTTAAAAATGGCCCGCGAGGGGTTGCAACAGGAGTTAACCATGGCCCTGCACAAAACCGTGACCGAGAAAACCATGGTAAAACGCCCGGGTTTATGGGTCAAAACCAATGGAGATCACACCAAGGTCAACGTCACAGTGTGCCCTTTGACAACAGGCCTTGCTGCAACCATTAAAGAACCTCTATTTCTTGTCGTCCTGGAGGACGTCCCCCCCGTTGTTGACCCAGGACGAAATCAACGCATTGTTCCATTACAGTCAGATAATGACAACAGTTCTTCCCCCAATGGCGATGCAGAGGGATACATCGCCGGACTCAAGCTGGAACTCAGGGCAAAGGAGGAGTACCTTCAGACCACCAATGAAGAGCTGGAGACCTCCAACGAGGAACTCAAATCCTCCAATGAGGAGATGCAGTCCATGAATGAAGAGCTGCAATCCACCAACGAAGAGTTGGAAACCTCCAAAGAGGAATTGCAATCAATGAACGAGGAATTATCCACGGTGAACACCGAACTAAAAACCAAAGTGGCAGATTTGTTAATGCTCAACAACGACATGAACAATCTGCTGGCCGGCACGGGTATTGCTACGATATTTGTGGATCACCACCTGTGCATTCTTCGCTTCACCCCGGCAGCCACCAGCATCATAAACCTTATTCCCAGTGACGTAGGACGTCCCGTGGCCCATGTGGTTTCCAACTTAACCGGCTACGACAGACTGATGATAGATGTCCAGACGGTGCTGGACACATTGGTCTCCAGAGAGGTGGAGGTTGAAACAGCGGCGGGCAATTGGTACACTTTACGTATACAGCCCTACCGCACCCTGGCCAACGTGATTGAAGGGGCAGTGATCACCTTTGTGGACATCAGCAAAACAAAACGGGTGGAAGCCGCACTGCAAGAAAGTGAATCACTGCGCTCCACCGCCCACCAGGGCGAACACATGGCAGCAAAAAAAAAAGTTCTGTGATTATGCACCAGGCTGGGGGCACATGTCAGCCTTATCAACGTCGACAACGGGTTTTTTCATGGCATCCTGACCCCATTCGTCCTTCCCGGGTCTCAAGGAATGCAATCCACCCCGGCAAATTCAGGTTCATGTAATGGAAGCAGAATGTCTGCCATGTCCCGGATTTTCAGCATGATATCATAGGCATCAAAGGCATTTACCAGGGTTCCCGGAGGAATGACTTCCATCTCCATGGCCCGGATTTCTTTGGGGGGATCAAAATTTTCCTTGATAACACAAAACCCTGTTATAATCGCCTTTCCTTTATCCGTATCAATGGCCACACTCATGCCCCCGTCGGTGTGAACCGGGGTATGAATACAGCTGATGCCGGGCACCACCTCTGTGTCGCCGGTCATTACCCGAATTTGCCCATTTTCTTCCACATCTTCGATGTAATCCTCCAGATACCGAAAATCCAATGGATGGGGATCATGGACCCGCTTCAACTCTTTTTCGTGGACATAAATATCCGCATTTGTGCATTTATAATCATTTTCACAATGGTCGTTGTGAAGATGGGTGTGGATAATGATGTCAATGGATTCAGGGGTGAGACCAAATTTGGCAAGCCCCTCCTCAAATTTATAAATTTTTCCCCCAATGGCCTTTTCCCGCTCTTTGGACTGAATGGGGCTCATTTCTCCGGTATCCACCAGAATATTTTTATCCCCTCCCTTGATATACCAGCTATAAATGGGAATGGTATAAGACTCCCCTGCCCCGTACTGATAGGTCATCATACTTTTATCAAACACCTTTGTTCCCAGAACAATGGGATGAATGGTGTAGGTTGTCATACCTGTTTCTCCCACACCCTGGGCGTATAATTTTCCGGCAGATGGGCTGAGCCTTTGACACAGGTCATGCCGGTATCCTGGTGAACCTGGTCAATGATGGCGTCAATGTTATCACAGAACCCACCATCGGCATCTTCCCATTTACCCTCTTTTTTGGTGGCAAAGGTACAGGTAACAAAATGGATGGCATCCACCCCCTTGGATTTTAAAATTTTTGCAAACCCCACCACATTATCCCCGGGACATCTACAGGTAAATACTCCGCCGGGCATAGAGGCATCTTCATACCGGGCAAATCCCTGTTTATTTTCAATCAGGCAGTTAAAACACCCGGTCAAAGGGCAACGATTTTCATTTTTTTCACAGCGAATAATGGCAATTTTTGTCATATAATTTTCCTATGGTTGTTCGGGTTAACGGATGATATCAATGGGTTGTCAAGAATGCTTTATAAGGAGTATTCAGATGGTATCACTCAGGGATATATTTTTAAAATCAATATAAAAAACATTTTAATTATTATCACCCTCCGAGAAGGGGGTAAGGTTCGCCTCGCCAATGTTCAGCAGGTTTCGCAATGTGGTTGACCTCCCCTACCTCACAGAGCTTTTACAGAGCCACGATAGCGCTTTGATTACATCAAAGGTATCTGCATCCTGCCCAACGTAGTCAGTTAAGACTTAGGCTATTCAACTTGGGCTTTTACAAGCTCCTTCCGAATCTCTGATTCAGGAGGGGTAGTTGAAATTCATTTTCTCCATGATTTTTCCGGTATTATAATGAATATTGAGCATATGTCAAGAACGTGAATTTAATAAATTGACATTATTTATTGTGTCAGCTGGCTGAGTTGAAAGATATCATCCTGGATGATCAAGGCCTGACATATGTCAATTCAAAGTGTTTGTTCATTAGTCATTATACCTATTTAGGTTAAGCGTTTGATTTTATTGAATTTCTAAAAGTAACCTTCTCAGTAAAATCAATAGGTTGTGGAAAATAGATATAATGTCTAATGCAGAAAATAATGCAAAAAAAAGTGCTTCAATGCCCCCTATGTGTGCCCATCCCCTGGAGGAACCGCTTCCAAGGGCCAGTCCTACTTTACAGGTTGTCATGATTGTTTTCCTTTTGCTTTTTATGATAAAATCCACCCAGTTCTTATCTTCAACCATATGAAATTCTACACAACCGGGCATGGCCTTTCCCGGTAATAACCTTATTCTTAACACCAGAATTGACAACATAACAGCTATTACATATACTTTGTCCGTATCTCCAATAAAAGCGTTACCTTTTTAAGGTCGTTCTTTAATCTTAAATCTGATCATTGAGTGTAAGATATTTTTTTTCAGTAAAGTGTAACACGGTGTCAGCTGGCTGTATCATCAGTGGCTCCACCGTGAAACAAAGCATATTAGGACACAGGGTTCATGTGCACAGCCATGCCCATGTTGATCAGTCCTTGTATCTGCCAATGCAGCAACGGGCCATGGGGCAATTGTTTACATGGGATGAAAGTCCCAGGAGGTATTCAATATTCTATGAAAAACTAAAAAACACCTGAGACTAAGAGCTATAAAATTTGGATAACCTATCAGATTAAGGGGCAGGAGCCTATGACAAATCCACGGCATTATCTTTTCCTGACATTTTTTTATCTTTTGATAGTGATGGGCATTTGTCTTCTCCTGTCAGCATCACTTAAAATGGCATTCATGGCAAATTGGGGTTTTAATCTTATTATACTTGCAGCTCTTTGTGTGGGTATTGGAATTAATATCTTCCAGATTCAAAGGTTGGAACCCGAAATCAAGTGGTTAAAAATTTTTCGTACAGGAGACCCTGGTCTGTCTGTCACGGAACCCGTACTGTTAGCTCCCCTTGCCAAGCATCTAAAGGAGATTCATCGGGACCGCTTCCGCTTGTCTGCATTATCTCTTCAGACAGTGTTGGATGGGATTCGAGGCCATCTGGACGAGTCCAGAGAAATCTCCAAATACATGATCAGCTTGTTGGTATTCCTGGGGCTTCTGGGAACTTTCTGGGGGCTGCTCCAGACCATCGGTACTGTGGGACAAGTCATCAGCGGTCTGGAAGTAGGAACCCAAGATTTTATAAATGTTGTCAGTCATCTAAAGCAAGGCCTTGAAGAACCGCTTAAAGGAATGGGCACAGCTTTTAGTTCATCCCTGTTTGGGTTAGGCGGTTCTTTGGTGTTGGGGTTTGTTGATATTCAGGCAGGTCATGCACAGAACAGGTTTTTTAATGAAATGGAAGAGTGGCTGTCCGGGGTCACCCGTCTGGTTGATACAGAAGAAACATTAGGTAATAACACCAACTTGTCGGTTGCAGATTTAAAAAATATTGGCGACCATCTCAGGGAATTGATTGATCAGACTCGAAAGAACAACCAGGTCATGACTCATCTCGTGAACCAGCAGAAAGAATCAGCAGGGATCCACTCTGCCGTGAAAAAATAATAGGAGAGCGCAATGACATCGACAAGGCGGCGCATCTCAAGTCCTATTACAGCCTGGCCAGGATATGTTGATGTCCTGGCAGCTCTGCTGATGGTAGTCATTTTTATATTGATGATCTTTACCGTGGCCCAATTCATGCTTAGCGAGGTGCTTTATGGCCAAAAAAATGAACTGGCGATACTCCATAAACAGATCAATGAATTGGCAACAGTCCTGGGGCTTGAAAAAGAAAAATCCAGCCAACTGAATACCGAGGTCAGCCGATTGTCTGATGTTATCATAGGGTTATCCGAAGACAAGGAAATTCTCAGTTCCCAGGTTGCAGATTACTCAGTGCAGTCAGAAAGTGACAAAACTCTTATAAAACAGCAAATGTTGGCCATTACCAGTTTGAACGAAGATATCCAGGCCCTGACCCGGGTAAAAAATGAGCTGGAACAGAAGGTAGCAGGCCTTGCAATGTCCCTTGCTGACAAAGACAATCAGATTTTGGCATTGCGAGATCGCTCAAAGAAACTGGCTGCAAGGCTGATGGACAAAACAGAAATGACTGTGTTGGCCCAGGAAAAAATTGAAGCACAGAATATCCGGATACAGGCGCTTTCTGTCGTGCTTAAATCACAAAAAAAAGCCCTTGCACAGGAAAAGCAATTATCTGCAACTACCCGGTCAGAGGTGGTTCTTCTTTCCGACCAGATCACCAAACTTCAGACCCAGTTAAAGATGATTAGTGATGCACTGGCCCTGACAAAAGAACGGGGTCAGGCAAAGGATGAAAAGATTGTCGAACTTGGCAAACAATTGAACATTGCCCTGGCTCGCAAGGTGAATGAACTTCAGAAATACCGATCAGAATTTTTCGGGCAGCTCCATAAAATACTGGGAAACAATCCGTCCATACTGATACAAGGAGACAGGTTTGTCCTCCAGGCAGGTCTTCTTTTTGAATCCGGATCCACGGATTTGGGTGTTCAAGGCCGGATTCATCTCACAACCCTGGCAGATACTCTGTTACAGATTTCCAGAAAAATTCCAAATGAGATCAACTGGATACTGCGCATTGACGGCCACACCGACCGAATTCCCATTCAAAATAAAACATTTGCATCCAACTGGGAATTATCCGCTGCCAGAGCCGTCTCGGTGGTTCGTTTTCTGAGTCAAAAAGGGATTCCTGAAAATAGGATGGCAGCAGCCGGATTCAGTAAATACCATCCCATTGATACGGCGGATACGCCTGATGCCTACCAAAAAAACCGACGAATTGAAATCAAACTGACCAGCCAGTAGATCAACAACCCTGAGCTAAAGTATCCAAGTGTTATTTTGGGCACTACGTTAGATCAGAAATAGTTACCCTGGGATGCTTGCCAGCCCCAGGCTCTACAGGGTGCAGTTAAAAAGGAGTTTATGTTGGCAGGGTTGCTGTGAGAACCAGCGGCTCATTCAATGTCAAAGCAAAGGAAACCACTGTGCAAGGTATCAGTTGGAAATATTGTCAGTTGATACATTGCTCATATGGCTATAACTACAATCACAAAATGGAGGCGGCAATTCCTCCACTGAGCTAAAGACTCAGGGGGTTCCTTGCCGATTTTTTATGGAAATCAAGTCAAAACTTCCCGGTGTATCAGTAACTATATTCACCCAGATGTCACAACTTGCCTTGAAACATGGTGCCTTGAACCTGTCCCAGGGGTTCCCGGATTTTGATGTAAACCCTGAACTCACAGCCCTTGTAAAAGAGTATATGGACAAAGGGTTTAATCAATATGCACCCATGCAGGGCGTTCCAGTGCTAAGGGAACGCATCCAAGAAAAAGTGCTTAAACTCTACGGGGCAAGCTATGATCCAAACACCGAAATTACAGTCACCTCCGGGGGAACCGAGGCCCTGTTTGCGGCAATTACAGCAGTGGTCAATCCTGGGGATGAGGTGATCGTTCTGGAACCAGCCTATGACTCCTATGTTCCGGCAATTCTTTTAAGCAAGGGCATTCCGGTATTCTTGAAAATGAAATACCCGGACTATCACATAGATTGGGATGAGGTTAAAAATGCCATCACCGACAAGACCCGCCTGATCATACTAAATTCACCCCACAACCCCACCGGGGCAGTTTTAAGTCCCCGGGACATGGAAGCCCTGATCGATATTGTTGCCGGAACCGACATCATAATTCTAAGCGATGAGGTGTATGAGCATATTGTCTTTGACGGGATAGCACACCAGAGCATGTCCAGGTATCCTGAACTCAAGGAGCGCTCGTTTGTGGTCAGTTCCTTTGGTAAAACATACCACACCACCGGATGGAAGGTCGGTTATTGCCTGGCCCCCCAAGCCCTGTCCGGGGAATTGCAACGCGTGCATCAGTATCTGACCTTTTCCACCATAACCCCGGTGCAGCTGGCCTTTGCCGACATCATGGAGCAGGCGGATCTTTACCTTGGACTTGCCGATTTTTATCAGAAAAAACGGGACTACTTTCTGGAGCTGTTAAGAGACTCCAGGTTCAAACCCATGGCCTGCCACGGGACCTATTTTCAAATGATGGATTATTCAGATATATCAGACGAGATGGATGATGTGTTTGCCAGAAAAATGACCATTGAGCATGGGGTGGCAGCCATTCCCCCATCCTTTTTTTACCATGAAAAGGATGACCACCGGGTACTTCGGTTCTGTTTTGCAAAAAAGGATGAAACTCTGAAAGGGGCAGCAAGGGTGCTGTGCCGGATTTAGTTGCCAGAGTAATCTTTTCCCAATTTAGTCCATGTACTTAATATGGGCAACTTAGGGAGGCATCATCAAGCAGGAAAAGGAAGGGAAAATTTTTTCCTGTATGCCGTTGGGGAGAGTCGGGTCTGCTGCTTGAACAATCTGCCAAATGAACTGATATCCTTATATCCCACGGCCCAGGTAATTTCATCCACGGTATCGTTGGTGGTTTCAAGTTTTTCCTTGGCCTTTTCAACCCTGACCTGCTGAAGGTATTTCAAAGGTGGATCGCCTGTGGCTTTTTTAAACCTGCGAATAAAATGGCGGGGGCTGAGCCCGGCTTCACAGGCAATGTCGTCAATGGTGGTGATACTGGCAAACTCTTTTTCAATGAATTCCTGGGCCTTTAACACCTGGACATCCCTGTGTCTTTTTTCAGGTGAAAAAATAAAATAGGGTGACTGCTCTTTCCGGTTTCCATCCTGGAGCAGGGCCTTGGAGACAACAGAGGCAAGACCTAGGGATCCGACTTTATGGATTATGTGGAGAATCAGGTTATACACGGCTGTAGCCGCCCCTGTGGAAATAATGTTGCCGTCCTGGATCAGCATATGTTCAGGTTCCAGGCGAACTCTGGGATATTGTCTTTTGAACATCCGGGCAAATTGCCAATGGGTGGTGGCCCTGCGGTGGTCCAGAAGTCCCATTTCAGCCAGGATAAATGCGCCGGTGCACACCGTGGCCACAATGGTTCCTTCATCCATGAGGGAAGCAAGCCGATTACCCAGTCTGTCCAGACCCTTAGGTATCGGGTTTTGGTGAGGCATCAAAGGGTTAATAATGATATACTCACTTTTTTTTGCCTCATATAGGGACAGGTCAGGTTGAACCTTAAAACCACCGCAGGCTTTGATCGGTTTTCCGTCAAGGGTCAAAATCCGGGTTTCAAACAACGGAGAAGAAGATTCAGTCAACTTGGTATACCATAAATTGGCAATGAAAAAAGAATCATGGAGGGTCATGATATTGGAATAAAGCCCGTCTTCGATGGCCAGGATGTCAATGGTGACCAATATTTATCTCCCTTGAAATGGATTATTCATGAAAATGGCAGAAATCGCAGGTAAGTTGTCATTTTTAACACTTCTCTTTAGAGCTGGCAACCCGTATATTAAAATAATGAAGGAGCATTCATAAATTTATAGTCTACAAAGGTCAAGAAGAGAGGATAACAATGGGGAAATGGCACAAAACAGGGTGTGTACTGTGCGCGCAAAACTGTGGTCTTGAAATTCTGGTTGAAAAGGACCGCATGGTCAAAGTAAAGCCGGACAAATCAAATCCGAGAAGTCAGGGTTACGCCTGCCGAAAGGGACTGAATGTAATTTATCACCAGTATCCCAAAGACCGCATTACCGAGCCTTTAAAACGGGTGGGAGATAAATTCGAACCCATTTCATGGGAGCAGGCCATTGACGAAATCACCACAAAAATGAAAGGCCTGGTGGATAGCTACGGCCCGAGATCCCTTGCTTATATGGGAGCCAGTTCCCAGGGAGGACATTTAGAAGGGGCGTTCGGACTGTCAATTTTAAAGGCCATGGGCTCCCAGTATTTTTACAACTCCGCAGGACAGGAGTTTTCCAGCAGCTGGTGGCTGTTCGGGCGTATGCTGGGCAAACAATATAATATTGCTATTCCCGATGAGGCACATGCGGAAATGCTGGTGGGATGGGGGTGGAACGGCATGGAAAGTCACCAGATGCCCCGTGCCCCCCTGGTACTCAAGGACTTTTCAAAAGACCCTGAAAAAATACTTGTGATCATTGATCCACGAAAAAGTGAAACCGCGAGCATCGCCAATATCCACCTCCCTGTCCGACCCGGTACAGATGCCATTTTAATCAAAGCCATGATTTCCATCATTATCGAAAACCAGTGGGAAAACAAATCGTATATTGCCGCCCATGTTGAGGGTTGGGATACCATCCGGCCCTGGTTTGAAAACTTTGACGCAAAAGCCGCCATTGACATTTGCGAACTCGACTATGACCAGGTCTTTGAATTATGTCGCCTGATGACCACCAAAAGATGGTGTATGCACCCGGATTTGGGAATTTATATGGGGCGAAACAGCGTCATGAATTCCTATATGATGAATATTCTGGGTGCTATTTGCGGTATTTTCTGCGTTCCCGGCGGCAATGTTATTCCAGGAATGGTTGTTCCCATGGGATATCATGCAGATGAACGGGATCCTAAAATCTGGAAAACGGTTATCACCCATATGCCGCCTGCATCTGCCGGTGCATTTCCACCTGCGGTCATGCCGGAAGAAATTTTAAACGATCATCCGGATCGATTGCGTGCCGTCTATGTCAGTGCCTGTAATCCGTTACGATCATACCCGGACACCACGGCGTATGAAGAAGCCTTTTCAAAACTGGATCTTCTGGTGGTCAATGATATCGTTATGAGTGAAACCGCCCGCCTGGCCCACTATGTGCTGCCCTGCCGAACATTTTATGAATGCTGGGACGGAACGTTTTTTCCATGGACATATCCCAACGTCTATTTCCAGATGCGTCGTCCCATCGTTCCCCCGCCGGGAAAATGTCTGGAAGCCTCCCAGATTTTTACCCTCATGGCCGACAAGCTGGGATTGATTCCCGAGATTCCAGAAAAAGTATATGAGGCGGCAAAACAAGACCGTTTTACTTTTGGTGCAAAGCTCATGGAGTGGGCAGCCACTGAACCCAAAGCGTTTGCTGCTATGCCGTTTATATTGGCAAAAACCATTGGAAAAGAGTGGGACAGTGCATCATTGGCTGGCCTCTGGGGGATACTGATGACCGTGCCCAAGGCGTTTCGAAAAAATGCCGCCCGCATAGGATTTAAACCCGGCATGGACCAGGGGGACAAAATATTCCAAATGCTGCTGGATACCCCGGAAGGTATCTGGATCGGTGAAGCAGATCCTGCTGAAAATTTTAAGGCCATTAAAACCCCGTCCGGAAAAATTGAACTCTTTGTCCCTGAGCTTGAAGAAAATGCAAAAAAATTGGATGCCGCAAATGAAGCCAAAGACCTTAAGCTGTCGGATCAATTTCCATTCATCTTAAATGCTGGTCGCCATACACGTTTTAACATTAACACATTGATTCGCGGCCAGAAATGGAATAAAGGAAAACGAGCCTGTACGATTTCCGTAAATCCAGAAGATGCTGAGGGGATGGGATTTGCAGACGGTCAGAACGTGAAGGTAACCACCGAAACCGGTAGTGAATTGGGTGAACTCCAGGTATCAGAACAGGTCCGAAAAGGAACCGTCCTGATCCCCCATGGATTTGGATTGCTCTATGACGGCACAGTTTACGGTTTAAATGTCAACAATCTGACCAAAAACACCCACCGGGATTCATTGGGCACACCAATGCACCGGTTTGTTCCGTGTCGGCTGGAAGCCGCTTAGAAGAATGCGGGACGTGTAGCATTGAACAGCATTACGTAATCAGGCCCAAAGTTGAAGATGAGCGGCCCGGGGCATCACCGGGAAGGTATATCAGACAAAATCGCTTCAAATAATGAGGTATGCACAGCACCCGAGGGCCTTAGATCACTTTTATAAAGTATAATGGATGTTATCAGGTAGTCGTCGGATGTGCGCTGCTGAAAATCTTGCATAATCTTTTGCAGCTTGCGGCTGTCAACGGGGCCTTTAAAACGGCCAAGGGTGAAATGGGGGGAGAATCGTTTTTTATCCCCCAGAAATCCCTCTGATTGAAGATTGCTTCCAAGGATTTTCTGAAGCGTTTGCAGTTGATTAACCCGGCCCTGGACCCCTGAGCAGATCACCCGGGCCTTTTTTATGCCGGGAAAGACCTCCACGCCCTGTGCTGAAAGGGTAAAGGGTTCACAGGTTGCGGCTGTGGTCTTCATGGCGCGGATAATCGCCTTGACATCTTTCTGTTCACCA
>CAKZLA010000109.1 GCA_937124525.1 uncultured Desulfobacterium sp. | reverse complement strand
TGACACGGTTGGGCTTGATTCAGAAATGATACGAAAATATGTGAAGTATCAAGAAAAAAAAGAACGTGTAGCTGAACGGCTTGATCTGTTCAAATAAATTTAGGGGATAACGTCCTTGCCGCCTGGGGCGGCAAGGTAGTTTCACCCCCTTCCAGGGGTTATTCCAATACCACCCCCTTTGGGGGTGGATCCTTTACTGAGATCTTACAGGTCAACACTTGTAGACTTATCTGTTTAAAATTAGCATTTTATATTTCAAAGTATCCCAAACATAGTCTCAAAAAGAGCTCATTCACAAATTGACATGAGAAAAAGTGCCCTCATGTGCCGAGCTCTGATAGTGGATTTTTGTTGCAATTTATTTTTTTGTGTCATAAAGAACCTTCCTGACCATTTTAGCCAGTTCAGATATAACTATCGGTTTCATAAGAAAACCATCAATTCCCGCAGCCGCTGCATTTTCTTTGTTCATCCTTTCACTGAATCCTGTACAAATAATGACTGGAATGTCGGGTTTGATCATTCTCAACTCTTTGGCGAGCTGGTCACCGGTTAAATTGGGCATGGTCATATCAGATATCACCAGATCGAATGTGTCCGGCTTTGCTTTGAATGCTTCCAGTGCATCAATACTGCTTAAACGCATAGTCACTTTATAACCGAGCCGTTCAAGAATTTGTTTCTCAAGTTTTGCTATGGACACGTCATCATCCACCAGAAGAATATGTTCATCCCCGGTTTCATGTCTTTCAGGAACATCTGTTATCTTATGCGCAGTTTGCTTTTCTATCAATGGTAAGTAGATATTGAAAGTGGTGCCTATTCCTGCTTCGCTGTAAACTTTGATATCTCCTTTATACTCATTTATTATTCCATGCACCACTGCAAGGCCGAGACCGGTCCCTTTACCCTGTTCTTTGGTTGTGAAATAGGGTTCGAATATTTTAGACATGAGCTCAGACGTCATCCCATGTCCGTTGTCTAAGATCGATAATAGCGCATATCTTCCAGATGGAATCAGATTACCTGGTGGCGAATCACTATCCAGGTAAACCTCTTTAAGCTTTACGGTTATTTCTCCACCTATGTCCTCCACGGCGTGGTAAGCGTTTGTAATGATGTTCATCACAACCTGGTGAAGCTGTGTGGCATCCGCCAACACCATACCGCAGTCTTGTTGGATATTTTGATGCAGTTCTATGGAGGATGGAATTGTGGCGCGGATCAGCTTAAGCACCTCATTTAATACCAGTTGAATACGGACAGGTCTTTTCCTTTGCTCTGCTTGACGACTGAATGATAGTATCTGTTTGACAAGAGCACTTCCCCTTTTTCCGGCATTTAAAATTTCCTGGGCATTTTCATATTCATTGCTGGCAGGAGAAAGATCTTCTAACAGCAGTTCCGACATGCCGATAATTGGGAACAGAATATTATTAAAGTCATGGGCGATTCCACCTGCCAGATTTCCGATCGCCTCCATTTTCTGGGATTGGATTAATCGTTCCTGGAGTTTATTTTTTTCCTTTTCTGTCTTAATACGATCGGTGATGTCATAAACTATTGAATAAAGTAAATTTTTATTAAAAAGAGTGATAGGCCAGCTATAAACTTCAACGTCCTTAACACTATTGTCTGCACGTCGGTGTTTTAAATGAAAATTATTGCGGTTTTCATTAGTTGCTGCCTTTATTTCATCGGTGATTTCAGTTTTTGACAGGCAATTTATTTCAGAAATGTTTTTATTTGTTAGCTCTTCATAAGACCAACCATAATATCTGACTGCTGAAAAATTAGCATCAATGATATCTCCATTTTTGGGATTGATCAGGAGCATGACCATTTTATTATTGTCAAATAAACTCCGATAGCGTAATTCATTTTGTTTTAGTTTTTCTTCCGCAATTTTTCGCTCGGTAATATCATCAATGCTTACCAAAACGGTTTTGGGTGAATCGGGGTTAACAATAGAGGTTGAAATCAATACTGTGATGTTTTCTATTTCCTCGTTATTTTTTATTATTCTTAACTTTGCTTCAACCTTGTAAAAGTTTTTATTAGTTACAAATGTATCTTCTACGGTATTGCGGATTACACAATTCTTGCATTCATTGCTTAATTCGCATCCTTGGGGCTTTTGAAAGGAGCGGACACAGCTTAGAATATCACCGCTCCTTGAGCCAATAATTTTTTCCAGAGGTTTGCCAGCAGTTATTAATCCTGTCTGGTTCATCATTACTACTTCGGTTTTATCGTTTAATAGCATCATGATTACCGGTGCATTATCAAAAATAATCTGTAGACGGTTTTCGCTTTCACGAATGGCTTTTTCTGCTTTTTGAAGCTCCTGATAAGCTTTGTTCAGCTCCTTTGTACGTTCGCGTACACGATCCTCTAAAAACAGCTTAGCATCCTGGAGTTCTTCCTGATATCGTTTTATTCTCAGTTGATTGTCCACACGGATTATAACTTCTTCAGCTCGGAACGGCTTTGTGATGTAGTCAACACAACCGCTTTTGAACGCCGTTACGATGTCTTCGGTTTCGGATAAAATACTGACCATAATGACAGGGATTTGCGTAAATTTTGTATTTTTCTTCAGCGTTTTCAGGAGGTCATTCCCACTGATGCCCGGCATTTTTATGTCAAGCAATATGAGATCAGGGGCGCGTGCCTGAATTGCCCGAAGTGCCAACTCGCCATCGGTGGCGATACGGACCTTATATCCCTTGCGCCTCAGCAGTTCCGAAAGGAACATCAGATTCCGTTGATCATCGTCTACGATAAGCAGATCATCGGAATCGCAATTGGATTGTAACTCCTCTGTCATTTTAATTCTCCCGGGAAAAAATTGTTTGCAGCGTCTTTAGCTCGAACCTTTCCAGCAGGTTATGCAGCGTTTCCGATAGTTGACTGTCATGAAGCCGTAGCTGGTCCAGCAGGTTCGACAACTGGTACAGATCCCCTTCGATGGCGGATTGCTTCATCTGTTTCACCAATTTTTCCGGCAGTCTTGACAAAGATTCCTGGCTTGTTGAAATATCAGATTTTTCGCTTGACTTGATCGGCGGCCCGCCTTCATTTTCGTAGATGTAATCAATACCGAGGAGTTTTTGAATCGAATCGAATAATAGCGCTTCCACAATAGGTTTACAAACAAAATCATCCGCGCCGGCAGAAAGAAGCTTTTCTCTGTTGTCGTCGAAAACACTTGCGCTGATTGAGATAACCTTGGCATCTTTTCCTTCGGGCAATCCTTTTATGATTTGTGTCGCAATTTGGCCAGTCATGATCGGCATACGGTTGTCCATCAAAACAATATTCGGTTTCACCAATTTAAAAAGTTTTACGGCTTCCTCACCGTTTGTGGCCATAAAAACCTTGAATCCCACTTCGGTGAGCAAATCCTTTATAAAAATGCGATTGGACTCGACGTCGTCGGAAACCAGAACGCGGTATTCTGCCTCCTTATCCTTTAAACCGATGACGCGCCTCGGAGGCTTCTGGTCGGCCACCACTTTTTCCGGACTAAGGATGGCGTCAAATTCAAATTTAAATACACTGCCATGGCCGGAGTGGCTGGCGACCGTAATATCTCCTCCCAGCAAGCGCGCGTACTCGCGGCTGATGGAGAGCCCGAGCCCTGCACTCCCTTCGGTCCGCCTGCCGCTTTCAGTTTGCCCAAAATGCTGGAAAAGAGTATCGAGTTCATCCTCAGCGATACCGACGCCTGTGTCCTCCACACCCACACTAATGCGGACATTCTGCCCTTCTTTGGTACTCGAAACATGTGTTATGATCCCGCCATAATTCGTGAATTTCATCGCGTTACTCAATAAATTTATCAGGACTTGGCGTACCTTTCCTCCGTCTGTGACAATCCTGTCCGGTATCTGCCCCAACTTGTTCAAGACAAGCGAAAGTCCCTTTTCCTGAGCCTGGAGAAGAAACATATCTTTCAGGTCATCCAGGAATGAATTGAACTCAAAGGCGGAAGTATTCATTTTCATGCGACCTGCCTCTATTTTTGACATCTCCAACACATCATTGATAAGTTCAAGAAGGTGCTTGCCGCTATGATTGATGATTGACAAGTATTTCTCTTGCTTGTTAGTCAGGTTGGTATCCCGCATCATCAATTGAGAAAAACCAAGGATAGCGTTCATCGGTGTCCGGATCTCATGACTCATGTTCGCAAGAAAGGCACTCTTAGCTTGGTTGGCGGCTTCTGCCTTGTCCTTTGCCTCCTTCAATTCGGCTTGGGCCATCACTCTTTCGGTCTCATCCCGGATAATGTCCTGGAAGACGAGCCGGCCGCCGTACTCAAACAATTCTCCGCTGCAGGTAATGTGGATTGGGGTGCCGTCTCCCTTTTTGTCGATGCGTTCCTCCCGCACACGACCTTCTTTGTTTTTTTTTTTGCCCAAGTACTTCTTTAACTTCTTAGAATCTTTCCACATCTGCACATGGTCCTGCTCGCTTACGAATTCGAGCATGTTCATCCCTACCACCTCTTTCCGCGTGACACCGTAGATTTCAAGGGCTCGTTCGTTCACTTCGACAATTGTATGAGTCTGATAATCCAGAATGAGGTTGGCATCTCCGCCCCGTTCAAATAGGTCCCGATAAGCGCGTTCCTGGTCCTTCGGAGAGAGGTTTGTACCACGTGCCAACGCATCGGAGACCTGGTTGGGCAGAATTGTGGCGCGAACATGTTCTTGTAATGTGCTGTAGGTGTAGGGGATCGTAATAAAACGTTCGTTTGGGAATTTGGGAGCGGATTTCTCCTGCCCAAGTAAAATGATATATTGCCCTAATTGATTCCCGGCTTCATGGAATGCATTCAGGTCGCAGTCAGTGCCCGGCAAATAATAGACGCATAGAACTGGCGTGGTGGCTAACGTCAGTTCAAATGCTTCTGAAAAATTCTCTGCTTCCACTACCCGACCCCATAGCCCCATCATTTCCAAATGAGCAAGCAGTCGCGTACGCATCTGTTTATCATCGCAAATCAGTAAAATTGAAGAAGTATTAATCTTTTTCATTTTTTTTAAAAAGACTCTACATTGGTTTACATTTTTGAAAGAAGGTGTGCCGGGATTCCAACGAGCGTCGACAGGCCTGGAAAGACAATGGCTTTTTATTTCCTTTTATTTATAGCTGAAAATCGCAATCAGCTTCAACTCCGTGGACAGGTGGAGCCCGCAGCGAGGAAGCTGTCCACGGTGTTGATCAGCCCGGCCCGATAGAGTGGAGCACGCAGCACTCCATCCTGTCAAGGCCATAGCCTGGAAAATCAGAATATCTGTATTTGCAAAACGACAAATCAATAAGTTTGTTGATTTAAAGGCGATTTCAGTCTGGTTCGATTTTGTTGTCACAAGATATAGCAATTAACTGAACCAACACACATTATATGGACAGGGGTGATGCCTGAAATATGAAAATCGCGACTTAATCAACAGGCTCATCAATGCAAATCAATCAAGAGATTCCTTCCTTGTTCCACCATTGTTTATAGAGTCTATTAATTGAGCTAAGGTTTGTCAAGATGTTTCCTTTAACTTAACGTGCCCATAATTTGAGTTGCCAGTTCGACTTAATTTATGCTGGGTTGGCATAAGTTTACTATTCAAATTTGTGAACCGTAGGTCCCCATTTTGTAGACCACATGTATTGTTTTGATCTCTGGTCCGGTACCCCATGCAGGGGCAGGCCGAAGAATTTATGACTGATGATTCTGTAAATTATTCATTGGACAAATAGCCCCGGGATTTCTATACTCAATTTGATCATTTTTTTGATTATATTTATAATCAAAAAAAATATTGAGTTTTATTTTAATTGAAAGGATTATTGTCGTTATGATAACGGACTTTAAAAATCGGAATACCCCCATTGATTTTGAGGTGGCTAAAGACAAAATCAAAAACTCAGGTATTTCATCCATTGGTAATGGAACCATTCGTGAAATCGTTAAAGTTGCCAATGAAATTCAGCAGGCATCTGGTGAAAAATTCATTCGAATGGAGATGGGGGTTCCAGGGCTTGCGCCCCCTGAAGTCGGCATTAATGGTGAAATTGAGGCGTTGAGAAATGGGGTTGCCGCTAAATACCCCATGCTTGAAGGAATTTTGCCCCTTAAAAAGGAAGCCTCCAGATTTATAAAGATGTTCATGGATGTGGATGTGCCTGAAGAATGTTGCATCCCAACAGTGGGTTCCATGCAGGGGGGTTATGCAAGCTTTATGATCCTTGGAAATATGGATGCCCAAAAGGATACCATTCTTTTCCTTGATCCGGGATTTCCGGTTCAAAAACAGCAGCTTAATGTTTTAGGTCAAAAGTATGAGGCCTTTGATGTCTACACCCACAGGGGTGACAAGCTTGAAGCAAAGCTTGAAGCCTATTGTGCAAAAGGCAATATCTCCGGCATCATATATTCCAACCCAAACAACCCCTCATGGATATGCTTTAACGACGATGAGCTGAAAATTATTGCAAAGGTGGCAGATAAATATGATGTCATTATTATTGAGGATCTGGCCTATTTTGCCATGGATTTCAGAAAGGATCTTTCAATGCCGGGGAAGGCACCTTTTCAATCCACCATTGCAAAATATACCAACAATTATATTCTTCTTATTTCAAGCTCCAAAGCCTTCAGTTATGCAGGACAGCGGGTGGGGCTTATTGCCATCTCTCCGGACGTTTATGCCCGGCAGTCTCCCTATTTAAAGGAGCGGTTCGGCTCTGATAAATTTGGATATACCTTAATTTATAAAATCCTTTATTCCTTTTCTTCAGGTACCTCCCATTCAGCCCAGTATGGCCTGGCCGCCATGTTAAAGGCCGCCAATGACGGTGACTTTAATTTTGTGGAAAATGTCAGGGAATATGGTGAAAGGGCCGTTGCCATAAAGGAGCTGTTTAAAAAGTCGGGCTTTGAAATCGTATACAGCATGGATATGGAAGAAGTCCTTGGCGACGGTTTCTATTTTACCGTGTCCTTTCCCGGCATGACAGGGGCGGAACTCGTGGAACGGCTTTTATACTATGGTATCAGTGCCATTGCCCTTTCTGGAACGGGAAGTGAATATGAAGGAATGCGGGTTTGCATGTCCCAGGTTGGAAAAGATGCGTTTCAAATGTTAGCTGCAAGACTTGAGCAGTTTGGCAAGGATTATCAACAATAATAATCTTTTGACTAGTCACAACAACAGTTGCCATGATGGGAGCCGCTTTTGTCATGAAACGTCTTTAATTCGGTGCTCCAGTTTCCTGCCATGTGGGCTAAATAAAAAGGCTCATGCTGTGTTTCAGGATCTTACCTCCCGGTAAGACCTTGGAGTCCAACATGAGCCAACAGAAATCAGCAATTATCATACATTCTGATGATTTCGCCGTTTCCCCGGCCTTCAACGCTTTTTATGAAGCAGTTAACTACCTTTTTCATTGGTATGGGGTTATGTCCCGGAAAATAGGCTTCATAGATATCCACGGCATCTTCAACAAGTCCGGATGAGACCACATTGATTCTGATATTGTCGGTCATTTCCAGAGCGGCTGCCTTGACAAAACTGTTGACTGCGCCGCCCACCATGGCTGCACTGGTGGTTAAATTCACGGGATGGTCGGCAAGTATACCCGAGGAAAGGGTAAAAGAACCCCCTGCATTTATATAATTCAAGCCGATTCTCACCAGGTTTACCTGGCCCATGAGTTTGCTTTTTATGCCGATGTAAAAATCATCTTCGGTTAAGGAGGTAAATTTCGCCCATTTTGCTTCCCCGGCGGCGCAGATTACCGCATCCACCTTTCCAATTTTTTCAAACATGGATTTAATTGAGTTGCTTTCACCCATATCCAGGATTATGTCCCCTGAGTTTTTTCCGGCGATGATTACTTCGTGTTTTTTTGAAAAATGTGTGCTGACTTTTTTACCGATTGTTCCGTTTCCGCCCACTATTAAAATTTTCATAATTTCTCCTTTGGTTTTTTTATATAAAAGTCTCACCAAAATCCTGGAATTAAAGGACTTTCATCTTTCGTTGTGGCAGGTGGTTACTGCCATGTAGGTTTATAAGAAACTCCGTCCAATGAATTGTAATAACTGGAGTTTCGATATTTGTTGTGGGCAGGTCAGATTCCCAATACGGTCTGCCCGTGGCAGTTATAAAAAATAGGGCATCCTTTATGTTCCCTTAAAACGGTTCTATTCTTTATTTTGAGAAAATATCTGAAAATGAAAAATAGTATGGGAAGTATAAAATACTTTTAAAGTATGCCATGATTTAATCTACTCTTGACTGATAAATTATATCTGATAAATTTATTTGTCCAATGAATAGTTTTGATATAAACCATCAAAAAAAGTTGTCATTATGAATTTGCAGATAGACTATTTAAAAACATTTATTGCCCTGGCTGAGACAAAGGGTTTCACCAAAACGGGGATACAGGTTAATAAATCCCAATCCGCCGTGAGCATGCAGATAAAACGCCTTGAGGGTGAAGTCGGAAAACATCTATTTGAACGAATTGGTAAAACCGTGAAACTCACACCCGAAGGCAATATCCTGCTTAAACATGCCATGAGAATTGTAAAGGAGCATGATGATGCCATCAGGGCATTGTCCAAACCGGATCTGGAAGGGTTTATCCGGTTCGGTGCACCGGAGCATTACACCATCGGGGTGCTGCCCCAGTTGCTGGCACGATTTGCCGAGGCCTATCCAGATGTTATGGTGGAGATGCGATGTGAAAACAGTGACGTCATTAAGGATGCGGTGGACAGGGGAGAGCTTGATCTCGGGATCAGTACACAGATAAGTGACGGCGGGCAGGTTATATCCCACGACCCGGTGGTATGGGTGGCACAGCCAGGATTTGTCATGCAGGAACATAAGAGTGTGTCTGTGGCTGTGTTTGAAGAAGGATGTATCTTCCGTACCTGGGCGTTGGAAGCATTGGAAAAAGCGGGGATACGCTACAGAATCGTATATGTCAGCCGCAGTATTTCAGGCCTGATAGATGCGGTGAGATCCGGGTTTGCAGTTGCCCCAATCATCCGCAGCAATGCAGCCCCGGACTTGAAGATTATTGAGCTGAAAGATGGCTTGCCCGTACTGCCGGTTTCAAACATTGTCCTTCATAAGACCAAAAAAGTGACATCGGAAATTATCGAATGCTTTTCGGAGCACATCATCCAGGCCTTTGGTGAAAAAATATAGCGGGGCTGACTCTGACTCCAAAGAGTCTTGAGCATGGAAAATTATGAATAAAAAAAAGGTTTTTACCCGTATTACCCAGATTATCATGGAGAATGAATGGCTTGACAGGGTGGATGCGGTCTCATTTCTGGCGGCAGGGGAGTACAATGAAAATTATCTTGTCAGTGCCGACCATAAAAAATATGTCTTTCGCATCAATCATGGCACTCAACTGAACCAGGCCGATCAGATTCGCTATGAATATAGGGTGTTAAAGGCGGTTGAACCATCCGGGGTGACCCCTAAACCCAGGCATGTGGCATCGAACACGGCCTTGGGGGGGGTGCTGCTCATGGAGTTTATCCCTGGCCGTACCTTTGTCTTTGACCAGGATCTTGATAAGATTCCCAAAATTTTTGCCGCCATCCACCAATTGCCCATATCTGAAAAACTGGTGCATCAGACAGATCCCATGGGGGATATTGCCCGGGAGAGTTATCAACTTTTACATAAATTTTCTGACCATCCCCTGGCAAAGGAAAAGGTAGCACTTCTCAATTACCATGGAGAAATTTTAAATCTCAGGCAGCAGCACAGCACCCTGTTTGCCCATGAGCCCCTCTGTATTGTCAACACCGAGGTGAACTCGGGTAATTTCATCATCCGGGAAAACAAGGGGTTCCTGGTGGACTGGGAAAAGGCAGTGATCTCCTGCCGCTACCAGGACCTGGCCCATTTTATTATCCCCACCACCACACTGTGGAAGTCGGATTTCAAATTTACCCCGGAAGGACGTCTTGATTTTTTACAACGATATTACCATTTAATAACACCCGGGTTTTCATTTGATAAACTTGAATTTAAGACCGCCATGCTGGAAAAAACAATTTTATTGAGAGCCCTGAGCTGGTGCTTCATGGCCTATGTTGAGTACACCGGCCAGGAAAGGGTCTTAAAAGATCAAACCACCTTTAACAAAATAAAAGCGTACCTCGGGAATATTGAATGTTTTTTGAAGTAAAACAATTGAATAAATCCTTTGGAGATAAGGCCTTACTCAAAAATATCAGTTTTTGTGCAGAAAAGGGTGATATTATTTCCTTTGTGGGTCCATCAGGTGTGGGGAAAACCACCCTTCTTAAAATGATAGCAGGCCTGGAACAACCCGATTCCGGAGAAATTTTGTTCACAACCAGCCACAACGGCAAAAATCCTGCCGTCATGGTATTTCAAAATTTTATGCTTTTTCCCAATATGACGGTTTACAATAACATTGCCTTTTGGCATTTTTTGAATTGTGTTTAAACGTTGTTTCATCGTACTTTTCTCCATGTAGTAACTGTAACTAGAAAGTGAGTTATGGTTGTCAGAAACACATGCAATTAAAGCGCGACAATATGCTATTCGCTGTGCTCTGTTTGCGTGAGCTAATACTGCAGCATCACAGGCAACTTCTTGTTGTTTTCTGTATTGGCTATAACCGATCCAGCAAAGAGGGTTAAACCAAAATATAAGTAGTAAGGCGATGGCAAATGCATTGCTCCAGTTGTCTTGGCGCGTGTAATGAACCCATTCATGTTGATATATGAGCTTTGCTTGCTCGGTATCGTAGCTTGCATGAAAGTCACGGGGGATAAAAAGGCGCTGTTTGAATAAGCCAAAAAGCACAGGACTATTCACTGAGTCGCTATAGTAAACTGGTAAATGACTGTTTATTTTATGGCTAAACTGCTTATTTTTATTAAACTTATTACCAATTGAAACGTGTTCGTAGATGACAAGAAAAGCCATTAAGCTAAACCCAAGTAGCCAAATCATGCTAACAAAACCATAAATATCTAATGACTTAGATTGCGCTTTTACTGACACTACATAGTGATGCAACTCAGTTTCTAACGATAAGCTATTAGAAATAGGTAAGTTATTTAAGATGAGCACAAGTGGAGCTAATAGCCACAAGGTATATTGAAACTTAGCGCTTAAAAAACTGTGGAGTAACTTACTACACAGCAATACGCAGACAATGGCTAAGCTTAACGGCCAAAGCTGCTCTATTAGCCAATCAATCATTATTCTTTTCCCATTTATCGATTAAATGCTTTAGCTCATCGATATCTTGCTTACTTAAGTTTTTATTTTTGGCAAAGCCTGTAACCAATGGCGCAATGCGGCCATTGAATAAACGCTCAATCAGGCTTTCACTTTCTTGTACTTGATATGCTTCAATTTCCAACACCGGAGAGTAAATATAGCTGCGGCCATTTTTTTCAAAACTAATTGCGCCTTTTTTTACCATTCTGCCAAGCAGGGTTTTGACAGTTTTTTCGTGCCAGTCTTTTTCTTTATTAAGTTCATCGACAACCGTTTGCGCGTCGGCTGGGTGAACTCGCCATAGTGCTTGCAGCACTTCAAATTCAGAATTACTAATATCCATAAAGATTACACGTGTAATTAAAACTAACATAAGAATTACAGTTGTAATCAATTTCGTCAAGAATTATTTTTGCTGTTTTTTTAAACCATAAGTTGCTAAAACTCGTAGTAGCATAAAAACCAAAAGGCCTTGTTATGAATAAATTAACGTTACTACTGTTGTTTTCAATGGGTTGTCTAAGCTTGCCTGTTGTTGCTTCTAACGTAGAGTTTAAGCTTGAAAAGCTGTCAGATAATTTACATGTGCTATATGGGCAAGGTGGTAATATTGCCATTAGCAGCGGGGAGGATGGTATTTATATTGTAGACGATCAGTTTGCTAAATTAAGTGATGGTATTAAGGCGCAAATTAGCAAGTTACAAGATGGAGCGCCAGAGTTCGTTATTAATACTCACCATCACGGCGATCATACTGGCGGTAATGAGAACTTTGCTAATGCGGGAAGCCATGTAATTGCGCATCACAATGTATACAAGCGCTTAAAAGACAAACATGGCGAAGGTTCAAAATACCTACCCGTAATTAGCTTTGGTAAAGATATGACACTGCACTTTAACAACGAGCATGCGCAGCTATGGCACTATCACAATGCACATACCGATGGCGATGCGGTTATTTTCTATGACAAAGCCAACGCAGTACACATGGGGGATATCTTCTTTAATTTAAAAGTCTACCGTTTGTTGATGTAGATAGTGGGGGCTCGTTAGACGGTGTTATCAATGCGGTAACTGATGTGCTTTCAAAAGTGAATGATAATACTAAAATTATTCCCGGCCATGGTCCGATAACCTCTAAGCAAGGTTTGCAGTCTTACTTAGCGCTGTTAAAAAATGCTAAACAGCTAATGCTAAGTGCTATGGCGGATAGCAAAAGTCTAGAGCAAGTTTTGGCACTCAAACCACTTGCTAGTTTAAATCTCACTTATTCCAATTGGTTGCCCGAAGAACGCGTTACAAAGCTATTTTATTCGAGCCTGAAAAATGAAGCTAAAAGCGATTAAATTTAGTTAAATTGATTTATTTACCTTTTAAAAGTGTCTAACTCCGTTTGGCATGGCGTTAGACCTAACATCATTTATTTGCCCAATTAAGGTAATTATTTGTTACTGTTTGTGTCACTTAATACATTGGAGTAACAAGTATGTTGAATGATAAAAATGATTTACCAGATTTAACAATGGCGGTACCAAAGAAAAAAGGACCAATCGTAGGTGCGATTGTTGGTGTTGTCGGTTTATCACTGATTTATTCAGCGATGTACACAGTTGATGAAGGTCACGTTGGTATTATCAAACGTTTTGGTGAAGCAAAAGAACAAGTAAACCCAGGTTTACACACTAAAATACCGTTTGTTGATGATGTTGAGGTACTGGAGATCCGTACTCGCAAAAATGTTGAAAAATTAAATGCATCAACACACGAGCAAATGCCAGTAACAGCTGAAGTATCAATCAACTGGACGGTAATGCGCGAACAAGCATTTGATCTATTCAAAAGTTACGGTGGTTTAAGTCAGTTTGAAAGTCGAATTCTCGATCCAAAGCTGCGCTCTGCGACAAAAGATGCACTAGCGCGATATAAAGCAGAAGAGCTAATTCAGAATCGCTCGCAGGTAATTGCACAGATTGAAGAGCTTTTAGTTGAAGAAATGAAAGAGTACCCAGTAAAACTAGACTCGGCTCAGTTAGAGAATTTAATGTTACCGCAAAAGTACATTCAATCAATTGAAACCAAACAAACTGAGAAAAACCTAGCGGCAGCAGAAATGCACCGTTTAGAGCGCCAAAAACTTGAAGCTCAGCGTGAAGTAAACACGGCAATGGCGCAACGTGATGCGGCTAAAGCAAAAGCCGATGGTCAAGCATATTCGATTCGCGTAGAAGCAGAAGCACAAGCTGAGGCAATAAAGCTTAAAGGTCTTGCAGAAGCGCAAGCTATTCAAAAGAAAGCAGAAGCAATTAAAGCAAATGCAACGCTTGTTGATTATATGCGTGCACAGCAGTGGAACGGTCAAATGCCAACAACCGTAATGGGTGCAGATCAAAGCATTTTATGGTCAATGGATGGTAAAAAGAAATAATAAATAGGAGGGTGTATGGCGAATTGGTCTTGCCCTAAGTGTCAGTGCGAAAGCTTTGACACAGATGAAATAGCTACAACAGGTAGTGGCTGGTCAAAAATCTTTGATATGCAAAATAGGAAGTTTACCGCGGTAGTATGTAAAAACTGTACTTACACTGAGTTTTACCGAGGAAAGACAAGCACTTTAGGCAATATTTTTGATTTATTCACTAACTAGCTTTAAATAAAAAAACGCTGCAATTGCAGCGTTTTTCATTTTGTCTATATGCCACTACGGCTACTATTCTACCAAGGTAAAACGTTTAAACACTTTTCCGTCGCGCTCTATTTCTTCTACAAACATTTCAATGGGTCTTACCCACAGCGCTTGCTCGCCATAAAGTGGTTTATACAATACAAGCGTTTCTTGTGTTTCGCTATGAGTAACAGTGTCAAGGACTTGGTAAAAGTTACCTTTAAAGTGCTGGTATTTTCCTGGTTGTATTTTCATTATAAAAAGCTTGAAACCTCAGTAATGTCTTTTTTCACTAGCGCATGCTCAGGAACCGTTGCGTTTTCGGCTGGGTATCCTGCAATAATTAGCATATAGGGTCGCTCATTATCTTTATTTCTGCCACAAATATCGGTTAAAAAACTCATGGGTTTTGGGGTATGGGTGAGTGTAACTAAACCGCTATGGTGCAAAGCCTGAATTAGAAACCCAGTGGCAATCCCCACACTTTCATGCACATAGTAATTGGTGTTCTTGTCTTCAGCATGAATACCGCCTTTCTTCTGGCTAAATATGGCAATTAGCCAAGGGGCATGTTCTAAATAAGGTTTTTGGTCGTCAGTGCCAAGAGGTTTTAGTGCATCGAGCCATTCTTCACCCGCACGTCCTTGATAGAAAGAGCGTTCTAAATCTTCGGCAGCTTCTCTTATTTTCTTTTTAACATCCATGCTGTTGATGGCTACAAAATGCCATGGTTGATGATTTGCACCACTTGGTGCGGTTGCGGCTACTTTTATACAGGTTTCAATTATTTCTTTTGGTACAGGCTTATTTGAAAACGAACGAATAGAATGGCGACGTCTACTGGTATCTAAAAAGGTTTGCGCCCGATGTAACATCTCTTCCTGAGGGTATTCTATAAAGTCTGTGAGTGGTACTGATTGATGATCTTGCATAATTTTTCCCTTTTTATTTTTGTTATATCCTTGGTATCACTTAGGTGCAAATATTTTTAAGTGTTATTGGTGGTCAATGTGAAAAATAGTTAACCATCAATTTGTTATTACAGATACTTACAGTCACATTAGGTTACATTCGCTATAGTAAAAAATCTTATAAATCATGGTGTCGACTATGAGAACGATACTACTTTTAATATTACTTTCGTTGCTTTCTGCTTATGTAGTGTTTCCTGTTACAGATAGAGAAGCAACCCGTGTTGCAAAATTGCGCTGTGAGCTTTCTAGTGATAAGAAAACACTAAAAGTGGTTGATGTTGCGAAAGCAACTAATACTTTTTATAGCGTGTCTGGGTTTGTACTGTCTCCTATAATCATTCCGGTATCTGGTCTGTTATCGGGTTCTTATACCTTAGTAAACAATATCTACTTTTATGGCGAGCAAAAAATTAAGTGTGATGATAGTGCTAATGAAAGTCATTAATTAGCAGATTAAAATCGATCACTTTATGATGTTCTTAAAAATCGATTACAGTAATCAAATTAATCTGTTTTATCTTTTTAACTGAATTTCTTAATCTATATATCAAGCCAATCGGAAAGCATTAATTAATTTTTTCTTGGATGAAGCTGAAAATGCAGGTTATAAAGAAGTTATCCCTCCCCTACTTGTTAATGAAGAATCAGGCTATGGGACCGGACAATTACCTGATAAAGAAGGACAACTGTATCATTCTACGGACGATAATTTCTATTTGATACCAA
>CAKZLA010000108.1 GCA_937124525.1 uncultured Desulfobacterium sp. | reverse complement strand
ATCACCAGAAACAAGGCCCGCAAGGCAAGAAGCATGGTGGTGGGTATACCCAATACCGGAAAATCCACCATCATCAATTCTCTGGCCGGGAAAAAAATTGCCAAAACCGGAAATACGCCAGCCATAACCCGACAACAGCAACGGGCCGGGCTGAAAAACAAAATTGATATCTATGACACCCCGGGTATCCTCTGGCCCATCCTGGAAAACCAGGCAGGTGCCTGCCGCCTGGCTGCCAGCGGTGCCATATCAGACACAGCCATGGATTATGCCGAGGTGGCCCATTTCACGGCAGCATACCTGCTGGAACGTTATGGAGACCAACTCCAGGAACGATACCAGTTGGAAGATCCCCTCCCCCCCACCGCCAATGACCTCATTGAAGCCATTGGAACCCGCCGGGGATTTTTAAAAAAAGGGGGAATTTTGAACTGGCAAAAGGCATCTGAAGTGCTCATCCGGGAACTGAGAAGCGGAAAAATTGGCAGAATCAGCCTTGAATTTCCCAGGGATTATCTCCCCCAAACTCCAGAATAAACATATGCTCACCTGGAAAGTGCCCGGTTACCCCCTCTTTGGACGGGCACCACGTAAATATTCGGCCAGCACCCCATATTCACCTAAGTTTGGCCTGCTCACATAGCATTAATATGCTACGCGGTCCCCAATAAGCGAATATGGAGCACTGGCCAAATATTTACATTACCAACCCGAATATTTACGGCACTATACCACTGCTGAAATTTTAAATTCACAAAAAGAGTACATCCATGATACCTTGTCATAATCGTTTAAAAACCCACATTGTCCACTCTATAGCTCTGCTCCTTTTCTCCCTGGTTCTGGTACCTTCTGCCCATCCGGCCCAAACCCTGTCCCATTCCCCGGACCAGGCCCTGCATGAAGCCCCCCTTCCCCAGTTGCACTACAGTCGGGATGACGCTTACACCGGCATGGCCATTGTCAAATCCCTTGAAAGATACCACTATTCCAAAAAAAAACTGAATGATCTTCTATCTGCCAATATACTGGATAAATATTTGTCCAACATAGATCCGGCCAAGAATCTTTTTACCGTAAAAGATATCAATGAGTTTGAGCAGGTCAAATACTGGTTGGACAATTCCCTGGAACGGGGAAATCTTAACCCGGGATATGTGATTTTCAATGTCTATTTACAGCGTTCCATGCAGCGCCTCCAATACATAAAGAGTCTCATTCCGGGATGGGAACAGCGCTTTGACTTCACAAAAACAGAGTTCATCTCCCTGGATCGGGAAAATGATCCCTGGCCGGAAACCATGGCTGCGCTTAAAACCCTCTGGTACCAGGAACTCAAGAATGACATTCTGACCCAAAAACTTGACGGCATTGCCCCAGATGAAATCACCGCACTCCTTGAAAAAAGGTATCACAACAGGCAGACCCGTCTGGCACAAATTGACGAAAAGGATGTCTTTTCCAGTTATATGAATGCTGTGACCATGAGCTTTGATCCCCACACCCAGTATTTCCCCCCCCGGGCTTCAGAAGACTTTGATATTCAAATGAGTCTCTCCCTGGAGGGCATTGGAGCCGTGCTTCAAACCGAAGATGAATATACCAAGGTGGTAAGACTCATCACCGCAGGCCCTGCGGAAAAATCAGGTAAACTCAACCCCGGGGATAAAATCATGGGGGTGGGCCAGGGACTAAAAGGAGAGATCCAGGACACCGTGGGATGGCGCATTGATGAGGTGGTGAAACTCATCCGGGGTCCAAGAAATACCATTGTTCGACTGGAAATCATTCCCGGGGACAAAAAAGGGGCCCAGCACGCAGAAACAATTGTCATCAAACGCGATGAGGTAAAGCTGGAAGAACAGGCAGCCCGGAAAAAAATTAAAACCATTACCCAAGGCAATGCTTCCTACAAAATAGGTATCATTGAACTGCCCACCTTTTACCTTGATTTCAAGGCGTACCAGGAAGGCAAAGACGACTATCGAAGCACCACCCGTGATGTACTCAAATTAATTGAAGAATTAAAAAAAGAGAACATTGACGGCCTGGTCATGGATTTAAGAAATAATGGGGGCGGCTCGCTCCAGGAGGTCAATGATTTAACCGGCCTTTTTATTAAAGAAGGTCCCACCGTACAGATCAGATCCCGCAACGGTGACATATCCCAACTGAACGATACCGACCCTGACATACAATATCAAGGTCCTCTGGTGGTGATGATCAACCGCATGAGTGCATCGGCATCGGAAATATTTGCCGGGGCCATCAAAGATTATCATCGGGGAATCATTGTGGGGACCCAGACCTTTGGAAAGGGAACTGTCCAGGCCATGCAGTCCCTTGGATCAGGACAGCTCAAGCTGACCAGTGCAAAATTCTACCGGGTATCCGGGGAAAGTACCCAGAATCGTGGGGTGCTCCCGGACATAGAATACCCCCCCCTCTACAACAGCAATGACATTGGAGAAAGTGCCCTGGACAATGCCCTGCCCTGGGATCAATCCCCCAATGCAAAGTTCCAGGCCTTCCGGGACATGACCCCCATTTTGCCTTTATTGCAAAAAAAACATTACCAACGCATTGCCAAGCACCCTGACTTTAATTACCTCAATGAAAAATTCAAGCGAAACACGGATATGTTTAATATCAAGCAGCTCTCCCTGAATGAAGCAAATCGAAAAAAACAAACGGCACTGCTGGATAAGCAGGAACTGGACATGGAAAATCGTTACCGCACGGCAAAGGGACTTTCCCCCATTGATTCTGTGGCAGAATTAAAAAATCAATCAGAACAGGAAGAAAAAGACGGGGAGAAAAAGGACCGGAAAAAAGAAGATCTGCTTTTAATGGAAACCACCCATCTTATGGCAGATTTCATAGCACTCTCACGTTCCAGGGGATATAAGTGGTAATTTAAACCGCATTATGATATCGTAATAGCACTTTGTGTGAATTAAAATAACACAAAAAAAGCGCCGTAAAGTCAAGTTTGCCCAACCAACTATGGTGTTAATCTCAATTGCGTGCTTTTCAAAAATGCATGGGCTGAAGAGCACGCCACAATCCGGCAATTCATCCCCTGGGCTGTGAAAACCCAGGATTTTTCCTGCCGATTTTTTATAAAAGGAGTATTCCATGGCAAAAGCCAGTGCCCGCCATATTCTGGTGGAAACAAAAGAAGCGTGTCAAAACCTCATTGATGAAATAAACAATGGTGCCGATTTTGCTGATCTTGCCAAACAGCATTCAAAATGTCCTTCTGGAAACAAAGGGGGAGAATTGGGTGAATTTGGTCCGGGTCAGATGGTTCCGGAATTTGACAAAGTGGTATTTAATGAGGAAGTGGGCAAACCCCACGGCCCGGTAAAAACCGACTTTGGATACCATATTGTAGAGATCACAAGCCGCACATAGTCAACTACCCAAGCCTGAAGAGCTTGGGCTTGAAAAAGTTCAAGTTTAACAAGTTTAGAAATCGCTTTTACAAAATTTCTGGTTGATTAGGACTCAGCTCCTTTGGGAGCTACGTTAAGGACATATACAGGCTGGCCTCAATGCTCCGTTGGGGTTCCGGCAGGGCGCTGAGGGCACAGGCTAAGTCAACCCCTTGAAAAGTCGATTAGACCTACTCAGCCCTGGCATATGGCTGATGCTTAAATATTATATGCCTTTTTAAAAACAGATAGAGCAGGCTTATATCCAAAACCTGAAGGATTTGGTTTTACGGGCTAACACCCATATTATAAGAAGCTTCCATTTTTTTAATTGCACTTGATGATCAAATTCGGGGTTGGTCATAGAGTTGCAGGATAATGCGTCCATGTGCAAATCGAATTCAGACCGAACAAAACAAACCGTATTAAGGTCATGGTGCCCCGGACGTATTACATTAAGATACTTTTTTCTCCTGGTACTCCTCCTGTCCTGCCTTCCCTTTCTGCTTCCCAAATTCATCAACAATGATTATATCAGACACAAAGCCCTTGGCCTGATCGGACAAGACCTGGGCCGTCACATGGATGTCGACCACATTGCCATGAGTTTTTTTCCCCGGCCCGGGTTCAGGCTTGATGGGATTGCGATTCATCCTGATGATACCATTACCATTGGTATAGAAACCGCTTTTTTGTTTCCGGACATTGGCACGCTTCTTTCCAGAACACCGTTCCCCCTGACAGGAGAGCTTATCCTTAAACAGATGTCCCTGGTATCCGCTCAAAACACCCCAGCCACGTCCTTGCCACTGCCCTTGGAACCCTTCAACGGCAGCACCCTGAAAAGCCTTGCCATGCATTTTTCCTACACATCCTTACAACATTTTGCCCTTACCATCAGGGGATCTCATCTCCGAATTTCACCGAAAACACACCCAGAACACACCCTTTATGCCCGGTCATTGAATGCTGAAATAAAAAAAAACCCGGAAATAATCTCCATCCTCATTGATCCCATTGGATTTGACCCACCAGACATGCTTCTGGGGATAGGCTTTCACCGGAACAATGCATCACACACCTCACAACTGAACTTTACCGGTCACAAAATTTCTGTTTCCCCTTTGCGGGCCATGGCCTCCACTTTTTTAAAAAAAAGCACCATTGCAACGACCCTATTTCACATCGTAAGGCAAGGAACCATTCCACATATCACGGTTAATTTTCAAAACTATGATGATAAATTCCTGTTTGATCCCCAAAAAATGATTATCAACGCAGAACTTCAAGGGGGCACCATTGCCATCCCTTCCACTCCACTTATCGCAACGGATGTCACGGCAATGGTTCAGGTGAAGGACGGAATTTTATGCCCCCAAATTTCCCGGGGTACGGTGGAAGAGGCCCAGTTAAAACAAGGTACACTCCAGGTGAACCTGCTGGATAAAAATCATGCATTCAAGGGGAAATTTCCCATCAAAGTCAATCTTGAAAAATTGCCCGGAGTATTAAAATCTCTGCTGCCGGGAACCCCGCTTTCCCGGGAGCTTGACCTGGCAGAAAAAATCGCTGGAAGTGCAACAGGCACCCTGGAACTTACCCAAACAGGCAGAACACTCAAGGTGGCCGTCCATTGCAAAAATATCGATGTGACAGGAAGCTATCAGCGCTTTCCCGGAAACACCTTTCAACTACAGGCAAAGGCGTTTTTCTTTGACAAAGACAAGATAACCTTTAAAGAGGTGAAGGGCACCATTGGCCCCTGCCGGATTTCCCAAATTTCGGGAGAAATCAACCTCGGGGCTCCCCATTTTTTTGATATCACTTCAGGCCAGGGGATGTTTCCCATACAAAGTACACTTAACTGGTTAACGCAATTTCACCCCGTACGTCCCCTGGTGGCACCATTTTCAACCTCACAGGGGAATCTTACCCTGGACCATATGACCTTAAAGGGAGCCTTGTCTGCCCCAACGCAGTGGGACTATGCGGTCCAGGGGACCTGTGCCCGGGGATCACTTTACCAGGAAGCTGGAGAAAATAGCATTTCAGACATATCCTTTTCCTTTGATCTTTTTCCCCATGGCTTCACATTGGAAAATATCATGGGCACCATCCATAATATGGATTTAGTGCTGGAAAACAGTCACACCAATGGCTTCACCACGCCCCAGCGTCAACTATTCCGGGATTTACAGCCTCCCATCACCCTCACTAACGCCACTTTGAAAAAAACCGATCAAGACTTCTCATTTCAATGCCAAATCACCTTTCCCCGGGGGATCTCCATGGCAATGACAGGCACAGGCAGCAACCAACATACAATCCTGGAAAAGCTGGAAATAAAACATTCCCCCCTGTCCCTGGCCGAAATTTCACACCACCCTGGAAGTCCCCTGACCTTTAAGGGCAAATTAAACATTGAAACCATCAGAAACCTCTTTACACAAAACAGTGGCACCGCAGCCGCATTGTCCCTTGGGGAAAACAAGGGGGAGTGTTTCCTTGCCTCCGGCCCGGGAAAAGGTGTCACCCTGTTCTTGGATCACCTGGACATGAATACCCTTTTGGCCTGCACAGGCATCAAGGGTGACAAAAATCTTCATCCGGAAACAGATCTCAATATCCCTGTAAACACTGCCCTGCACACAAAAAAAAATACACCCAAAATCCATCAATCACTTAAAACCAAGGACAAGGGCACCGACAACAAGGATGATAATGGCGCACGGATTCCCCATGTGGATATGATTCCCCGTCCCATGCATGTCAATGTGGGCACCTTTGCGTTCAATAGTTTTCTTATTTCTCCCCTTGCCTTGCAGATTTTTCCCCTTCCCACGGGTACAGACGTGGCGATTCAGGAATCAAGGTGTTGCGGCCTGCCCATTACAGGTGTCATTCGAAAAGAGGCAAAAACACTTAAGTTAACCCTGGAAACCGATGCCCAGGACCTGGATTTTACCACAACCCTTGGGTGTTTCATGGAAAATCACCATCTAATTGAAGGCAAGTACGCCTTAAAGGCAAAGCTCTTTTCCATGTTCCGGGGAAACGACAACCCGGAGACCCAACTCATCACTGGATTCCAGGGGCCCTTTGAACTTTATGCCCAAAATGGCAGAATTTTTCAAATGACCCTTTTATCCAGAATATTATCCCTTATAAATGTCTCCAACCTGTTAAGGGCAAAGCTCCCCGACCTTGTCCAGCAGGGGTTTGCCTATGACACCATGATCTTTAAAGGTGAAATCAAAGAGAGTCGAATTTTCATTAAAAAAGGGGTGATTAACGGTGTGGACATGACATTGCTCATCACTGGCTGGATTGATCCGGTGGGAAAAACCATGGATATTCTTTGCTTTGTCTCTCCTCTGAAGTCCGTTGATGACCTCATCCAGAAACTTCCCATTATTAACACCATGCTCCAGGGGGATCTCATTTCCATCCCCATCACCGTAAAAGGTAACCTGTATGACCCCGAGGTCATGGCCCTGTCCCCGGTGGAGGTGACAAAAGGTATTTTCAATACCCTAAAAGACATCCTGACCACCCCCCTGACCCTGTTGAAAAAACTTCCTTGAAAAATCAAACAGAGTATCATAAAGAGTGGGGATTCAATAGCACCGGCAACTTGTAAATATTCGGGTTGGTAATATAAATGTTTGACCAGAGCCCAATATTCATGGCAAATCAGGCTACCCATTTAAGGCGGGACAGCCTTTAAAATCAAATATCTTAACAGCCTGAAATTTAGGGCTCGAACGCTAATTATGCACATAAAAATCTTTGAAAATATCCCGATTTAAGTGGGGTAGCCGCAAATTTAAGGCTGAAAAAGGAAAAAACATGTATGTGATATCATTTTATGTCCCCCCGGACCATCTTGGGGCGGTAAAGACGGCCCTGTTTAAAAAAGGTGCCGGAAAAATCGGGCACTATGATGCCTGTGCGTGGCACACCATGGGCCAGGGACAATTCCGACCATTAACGGGAAGCCAGCCATTTAAGGGCGAAAAAAATATCATTGAACGGGGTGAAGAAGCCAGGGTGGACATGGTGTGTGAAGATGATCTGCTTAAGGCAGTGCTCCAGGAACTTATCCGGGTTCATCCCTATGAAACCCCGGCATACCATGCCATTCATGGGGTGACCCTTGAAGATCTGTGATCATCATATCCAAGATTACGCAGCCTCCTTTGAAAAACAATTGACCATGGGCTACTCCACCATGGACACCCGGGGACTAATCAAAGTTGTCAGTATCATGAATTTTCTCCAGGACACGGCATCGGAACATGCCCATCACCTGGGGGTGTCAGGCTTTGACCTGGCCCGGCAGAATCTTGCCTGGGTGATCTACCGTTACCACATTGAGATTCACTCGTATCCCAGATGGCTGGAAACGGTGGGCATCTCCACCCACCGCCGTGCCTGGAAAAATCTCTATGAGGTCCGGGAGATCCACCTGGAAAAAAAAGGTGCAAAAAATTCCTTTATCACCGCCACAACAGCCTGGGTCATGGTGAATAAAAAAAACCAGCGGCCCGTACGACTGGACAGATATCTTCCCCGGGAGATGCTGGCCCACAGTTTAACCAGGGACCCCTTTCCCCCGCCCCCCAAGCCCTGGGAGCACGTGGATTTTGAACTTTTTTTCAAGGTCAGAATGCATGATCTTGATCTCAATGAGCACGTCAACAACGCCATCTATGTGGAGTGGGCCGTTGAAACCCTTCCCCGAAAAATTCTGGAAAAATTCCGGCCCGGAACCATTGATGTCATATTTCAAAAACAGGCTTTTTATGGTGACCAAATTGTATCCCGCACCCAGATCACCTTTCAGGCGAATCTGCCAATGACCGTGCACACCATTGCAAGGAAGGCAGACCAGGGGGTTCTGGCTACCCTTCATGTCACATGGAAGGATCGGAGGGATGATGAAAAATCACAGCAGTACTGAGACATCCCCAGTAAAAGCCTACAATATCTGCCTCAGGTTCCTGGCGCCCCGGCCCCGCAGTGTGGCGGAAATGCGACGACATTTGATAAAAAAAGAAATCTCTGTCCCGGTGATTGATGAAACACTCCAGAAACTCATGGAAGATAGGCTGCTTGATGATGTGGCCTTTGCCCGGATGTTTGTGGAGAGCCGGGAAAGACACAAACCCAGATCCAAATTCGCCCTGACCTGTGAACTGCGGCAAAAGGGGATTAAAGATGGCATCATTGAGATGAGCCTTGAAGATATTGATGAGGAAGCCTCGGCCTGGAATGCGGTGCAGCCCAGGCTCAGGGCATGGCAGCAGCTGGCCCCTGAAAAATTTAAAAAAAAGCTATTCAACTATTTACAATACCGGGGATTTGGGTATGAGGTCTGCCTGACCACCTGGGACAACGCCAAGGCTGCCTCAGATCCCCATTAACGGCCACATCGGCCCACCGACACAACAAATCATAAAGATGGCATTATGCCGCTCCCGACCACGGCCCTGCCCCAAACGGAAACGTCGGGCAAATTTCGGAGAGGATAGTTAAAAATGAAAATTAATTTCTTTGCCATTGGCGGCACCATTGACAAGGTCTATTTTGATGCACTGAGTGAGTATCATGTGGGCCCCCCTGTCATCGAAACCATCCTTAAAGATGCCCGGGTAAATTTTGAATATGAAATCATATCCCTGCTTAAAAAAGATTCCCTGGACATGACCCCGGCGGATCGGCAGACCATTTCCGAGGCCATCTCCAATGATCCGGCACAGTTCATTGTGCTCACCCATGGCACAGACACCATGGTGGACACGGCCATTGCTCTGAAAGCCATCAAAGACAAAACCATTGTTCTGACCGGTGCCATGGAGCCTGCCGGGTTTAAATCCAGTGATGCCACCTTTAATCTTGGATCGGCCATTGCAGCGGTGCAGATCCTGCCGCCCGGGGTTTACATTGCCATGAGCGGCAGGATTTTTGATCCTGACAAGGTGTCCAAAAATCGTCAGGACAAGCAATTCCAGGAAAAATAAGGTTTATTGCGCCAGGATCATCAGGCGTGCCCGGTTCTCCCTGCCCAGAAACCTGGCAGCAAGGGCTGACAGCTCTTCCGGGGTGACAGCATTGTAATCGGAATAAATTTCCCGGGGCCATTGAAGCTGTTCCGGGTGATCCCATGAGCCGGACATCACCGATTTGAGCCAGTACCGATTTTTTTTCTGCATATCCCGGATGTGGGTGAGCACCGGAGGCAGCACCAGGGACAACTCCTTTTTATTCACACCGTCCCGGGCCAGGGCATCGGCAATTTTTTCCATCTCTCCCATCACCTGATCTGCCATTTCAGGGGCCGTGGCCACTGTGGCATGGAATACCCCATATCCTTTATATGCCTGGGAGGGCTCGTTCATGGCATGGGGAGAATAGGTCACCCCCAGGGTTTCTCGAATCTGCTTTCTCAACCGCTCGGAAAAAATCTGGGACAACACATTTAACCGCCGGGTCTGGTGGATATCCCAGAAATCATCGGTTTTAAAGGCCAGGTGAACCAGACCTTTATTGATTTTGGAATCCACCTCAATGATCCGGGTCTGTCCCGTGGGAAACCTTGGCTGCCGGGATGCAGTGTCATAGGCAGGTAAATCCCGCAGGGGCAAAGATCCCAAATAGGTTGCTGCCAGGGTCTGGACCTCTTCTGGCAGGATATCCCCGGCAATGGAGACCTCAAGGGGTGCCCGGGTAAAGGAGGGCATCAACCACTTTTGTATCTCTTCGAGGGTGATGGCGTTCACCGCCTCCATACCAGGCATGCCAAAACGGTTATCCCCCCCGGCAAGAAAGGTCTCCCCCTCCAGGGCCATCATCCCCTGGGGGGAGACGGTGAGCTCCTTGTACATCTGGCCATATCGTTCCCGGGCAAGATCAAAGGAGGTTTTTCTGAATCCCGGGTCCATAAAGCTTGCCTGGAGCAACTGAAACACAAGTTCCACCTCCTTGGCATCGGCCTTTCCTGAAAAAAAGAAGCTGGACTGATCCATTCCAAACTCCAGCCCCACATCCCGGCCAGCCAGGGCCGATTCAAGGGCATCCTGGTCCAGGGCCCCCAGACCGCTTTCATTGACTACGTTTTCAGCAATCAAGGCAAGTCCGGGCAGTAGGGAAGGTTGGGACTGTTTCCCGGAACCAAAGTCCACCTTAAACACAAATTCCCCCTTTTTATAGTCGCTTTGCCGTAGATTCAAGCGTACCTTATTTTCAAAATCAACCTGAACAATGCCCGATTCTTCCAGCATAGTTTTGGCCTTTACCTTTCCCGGAGCCACGGGCCTTGGCAGATAGGGAAATTCCAAGGGACGCTCATTGACCCAGGGCATCACCGGCAGGGCTGCACAATTTTTATAATGCTCTTCAATCACCGCATCGGGGGACAGGTCTTCCCCGGATATGTGGGCATTGCCGGTGACCTTTATCAATAGATGATCTTCATCCCACAGGGAGTGGAAAATGCTGTTGACATCCTCAACGGTGAGGGTTTCAATAAAGGGCTTTGAGAGACTCAACTCACTTTCAGGGGATTGAAACACCCGTTTGCGATTCATTTCACGGACAATTTTTCTTGAAATCCGGGTACTTTCCCGGGATTCAACTCGGTTCACCGCACTTTCCAGGGACTGAATCACTTCGGCTTTCACCCGGTCAAGTTCCTCCGGGGTGAATCCAAAAATCAAGGCCTGGCGCAGGCTCTGCTCCAGAAAAGACAGGGATTCCCGCCATTGTTCCGGATCTGATTCTGCTGCCACCACCGTGAAATGGGCATTGCGAAAATAGGTGCCGGAATAGGCCCCGGCATCGGAAAAAGGTGCCTTTTTCTGACTCACCGCCCGGGAAAGACGATTCTGGAGCATCATGTTGCCCAATTCTTCAACGGTGCGCTGGTGATAGGCTTGGAGTGTATCTGGTTTAAACTCAACCTTTTTCACCGTCTGAATGGAGACCTCTGTGTTGCCGGCTTCTGATTCGTGGTGGTAAAAGGTTTTTATACCCGAATGGGGGGTCCAGTCATCAGGGGGCAACAGCCGGGCAGGTGACCGGGGAACCATCCCCTGGAAATTTTTCACAATCTGCTTTTTTGCCAGATCAAGATCAAAATCCCCCACCATGACCACCACCATGTTTTCCGGCCGATACCAGGTGTCGTAAAAGGATTTCAACAGGGGTTGATCCATTTTTTCAAGCACCTCATCCGTGCCAATGGGAAGTCTTTGGGACAGAATTGATCCGGGCATTTCAAAGGCCATGGAAGCCTTAAATGTGCGATAGGACACCGAATCACGCTCCCTTTTTTCGGCCAGTATCACCCCTCGTTCCCGTTCCACCTCTGCTGGCAGCAGCAACGCCCCTTGGGCATAATCATTTAAGACGCCCAGGGCCCTATCCATGCTGTCGCTGTCATTGGCAGGTAGAAAGATATCATAGACTGTCTCATAAAAACCAGTGTGGGCATTGGCATCGGGACCAAACATCATGCCAATGGATTGAAAGTACTCCAC
Source organism: uncultured Desulfobacterium sp. (assembly GCA_937124525.1). Next base: position 7,148 of record CAKZLA010000108.1, on the reverse strand, counting down.
CAGCTCCCCTGGCTTATAATGGGTTAACCCGTTAAAAAGCATGTGTTCCAGATAGTGGGCTGATCCCTGCTGGCCATCGGCTTCATTCATTGAACCCACCTGGACATTCAGGTGCATGCTGATGCGATTTTCTGGCGTGGAATTGGCCAGCAGTACATACCGCAGTCCATTTTCAAGTTGCCCCTGAACCAATGCGGGGTCTGGAAGAAGCTCCCCCATGGTGATACCTGGGGAAAAGACCTCTTTTACGGGGGAGGCCGTTCCCATGGATACCTTATCCTGAAAAATATTCCGATCATCGTTGAAAGCAGTACACGCAGCCATTATCAAGGGCAAAGTTAAAGTCATCAAAAGTGTAAACCATTTTTTATTAATCATGACAACGCCTCCAGTGGATACACATTATCCTTCACGGGCAGATGTGATTTTAAAGTTTTAGAGAAATAAACAAATTCAATCCCGATTATTTCATCCACAATAATCATCAAATGGATGCATGGCAAATGGACGGATTATTTTCCCATGGAAAATCCATTTTTTTAAAAAAGATGGCCGAAGCTCAATGCCCCGACCAATTCTCCTGCTACTCAATAATAAGATTTTCCATATAACACCCATGCTCTGGCGGACACAACGAATATTGAAAAGGCTATCATGCCGCCCCCCCGACGGGCAATGGGCCCGGCCCGGAACCGTAGACGGCCCAATTGGCCGGTTCCTATTGCCCATCGGGGGGGCTCTGCTGAGGCAAACTTGGAGGCTACCTTTTCATATAACTGCCATGGGCAGACCGTATTCCGGACCCGGTTTGCCCACAATGAAGCATGAAAGAATATTAGGCACACCTACTCAAAAAACTTAGTCCAGCAGGCCAGGCTCAATTTCTATAAGGCTCTTATTTTTCAATGCTGCAATCCAGTCTGCATAGACGGAGTTTTGTTTCATTGAGAGCAATTGTTTTTTTACATCTTCAAGATTTTCCTGCACCTGGGCTTCCTCCGGCACTTTTCTCTCCTTCAGGGCAATGAGATAATACCCATCATGCCCCTTTAGTACCCCGGGATGAAAAGCCTTGTCTTTCAGCTGGAAAGCGGCTTCAATGATCCCAGGGCTTTGCCCCAGCTCGGGAATGGTCCCTTTCCTGCCAAACAGGGCGGTTGACTTCAAGGGCAGAGACTCTCTATCTGCCAATGCGCTAAGATTTTTATCCGTTCCTGCTTCATCAAGCCAGGCCTGGGCTGTTGCTTTGGCTTTTTCATCCTGAAGTTTCTGGGTCACCGCCATCAGCACCTTATTTCTAACGGTTTCAAGGGGCAGATCTTCGGGCTCGTTTCTGTTCATGGGTAGAATGATATAAAAGGCATCCCCCACCTCCTCTACATCACTGATTTCTCCCACGGGCAATGAAAGGGCAAGCCTGGCAAAGGCCCGGGCATTTGCCCCCATTTCCTGGGGCCCAGCTGAATCAAAGGGGCCCGTTTCAAGCACATCCACACCGGCAATCAAGCCTGCTTGCTCCAGATCATCACCGTCAATAACGGCGTCAAAGGCAGTGGACGCGGCAGTATAGGCAAGGTTTTTCATCTCAACAGCTTCAAGCTTTTTTTCAATATCCTGACTGGCATCTTCCAGGGAACGGATGGTGGCATCAGTTCGGCCATTGACCTTGATGATGTGCCAGCCAAACATGGTTTTCACAGGTTCACTGATCCCATTGACAGCCATGGAAAAGGCTTTTTCCCCAAAGGGCTTTACCATGTCGTCTTTTTCAAAACTCCCCAAATGCCCTCCATTGTCCTTGCTCATGTCCTGGGAGTATGTTTTGGCAAGTTGTGCAAAATCTTCACCGGCAACGGCCTTGTCATAGACCTCCCGGGCCTGTTTTTCAGCGGCATTAACGGCGGCTTCATCGGCATCCTCTGCCACCCGGAAAAGAATATGGCTGGCATCCACCTTTGCCGGGGAAGAAAATTCACTCTCATTGGCAAGGTAATAGGCTTCCACCTGATCCTTTGAGATGGTGGCTTTGCCGTTGAAATCGTCGGAACCAAAGCTCAGGTATTGAACCTTAACCATTGGTTGGGACTGATATTTTGCTTTATTTTTCTCATAGTATGCTTGAATCTGCTCCGCTGTGGGGGTCAGATCCTGAAACCCATCGGGATCGGAAAATAGATAATTGATGCTTACCTGGGTTTCATTGTTACGGTACCAGGCCCGGGCTTCCAAATCCGCCACCTTGATATTTTTCAGCACCAGCTCCCGCATGCGGGTCTGGCGAAGGGTTTCCCTGTGCGTTGGTTCAAAGGTTTCAGGACTGAGCCGATTTCTTGACAGCACCCTTCGATAGGTTTCAATGTCAAACTTGCCGTCCTTATGAAATGCCGGGATGGCAACCAGGGATGCCTGAAGTTCTTCGTTGGAAACCGTCAATTCAAGGGCATCGGCCTCCTGGGAGATTAAGCGTTCCTCAATAAGTCGATCCATGGCCATTTTTTTAACCTGGAGTAGTTTGAGCAGATCATCGTTGAGATTTTCACCAAACCGCTGGCGCATCTGTTCAATGACATTTTGATGGGATCGTCTGAATGCATCCATTGTGATGGGCGTATCATTAACCAATGCCACCTGACCACCCGTTTTCGATCCCATGGACCCCATTCCCAGAAATACAAAAACAAGGACAATCAGACCAAGAATAATCTTAATAATCCAGGACCCGGTGTTTTCACGCATCAGCCTGAGCATATACTCTCCTTATGCCATTCATAATTGATATAACTGCCACGGACAGACCTCGTATTTCACCTGGGTTTGCCCACAACAAAGGTTAAAAAAATGTGGCGTTCACTGTGGTTTTTCTTGAACAAAGATAACAATTAACAAATCTGCTTTTTTAACGCGATACCCAGCCATGTGTCAACCTTTATATGAACGACAAATATTTGGGAACTGATGGCATTACCGGGTCATGCAGGACTTGGATGACAGAGCTTTTACAAAATTTCAAAATTTATGTTGACAGATGAGAGGATTTCAACTATTAAAGTCTTGTTTTTCTTGTGGGGCTGTAGCTCAGATGGGAGAGCGCATGACTGGCAGTCATGAGGTCAGGGGTTCGATCCCCCTCAGCTCCACCATATTTTAGATAATATATTTACCTTTTTATTTTTTCGGCATCCATAGCAGGATGATCATTAGAAATAAAAAGGTTTTTTTATACCCTTCACCGGAATTTCACCGTCTTTTTTTATTCAAATCAGCCTACCCTGCTCATGATTCCGACCCAAAATAAAAATTATCCTCTTTGACTTATACCCCATTCGGATTTACCTTATCCCATGAAAAATTGATATATACAATATTTTGCCCGGAGGTATTACACTCCAGCCATGGCAGATCCACATGCCATACCAAGCTGACTTTAACACTACAGAGATACTTTGCTTATTTCACTAAAAATCGAGTGTCGAAAGGTGGGGAAACACGCTTAAGAATCCCCTCCAAACAGGATGGATCATGAATTCTTCAAAAATGCTTATCTTTATTCTTTTTTCTCTGCTGTTTCTGACGATTTCCTGTCAGAGCATGGGACCTTCAAAACCCAACGATCCCTATTATTCCGGTAGTCATACCGGTGAAATGCTGGCCAAACAAGATGCCCTGCATTACAGATGCACTGACTATAACCACCAATTATCCAACTTCATAAGAATGAGAATCAATACCCATCTGAAAGCGGATAAAAATACCCGTTCTAATTCATATATCAAGGGATTTAAATGGGGGTATCGCGTTGGGTTCAGGGATTATGCAGACACCTATTGCCGAGGGGATAATTATTCGGAATTTTTGAACAACTGAATCCACAACGAACAAAATTTCAGCAACCCTGATCCCGGAGCATCCTTACATGGAATCATCAGATGATAGAAACTGTTTTTCCAAAAATAAGGAGACGTTTTTATAAAAATGCGACATCCTTTGAATAAAGGCTGTCAAAATGCCCACAGCAGAACCCCCGACGTTCCGGTCAGATCAGTCGTCGGGGGCGGCATCATGACATTTTTGTTTTTTTCACAAAAGCCCTTTTTCGCCCTGGGCCTGGATGGCCGTAATGGCAACGGTATTGACAATATCCGTCACAGTACACCCCCGGCTCAAATCATTCACAGGATACTTCAATCCCTGGAGAAGGGGTCCCACTGCCACGGCACCCGAAGATCTCTGAACCGCCTTATAGGTGTTATTTCCGGTGTTAAGATCGGGAAAAACAAATACCGTGGCCGCACCTGCCACATCACTTTGGGGAAGCTTGGTTCTGGCAACAAAGGAGTCCACAGCTGCATCATACTGGATGGGTCCCTCAAGTTTCAGGTCCGGCATGATGCTGGCTGCCTTTTGACGGGCAATTTCCGCCGCCCTTCTAACCTTATCCACATCCGCTCCCTTTCCTGAAAAACCCGTGGAATAAGAAAGCATGGCCACCACAGGTTCGATGCCAAAGGTTCTGGCCGTCTGGGCCGAGGTAATGGCAATTTCAGCCAGCTCTTCGGCATTGGGGTCCGGGTTGATGGCACAATCCCCATACACCAGAACCCGATCCTCCAGACACATGAAAAAGACACTGGATACAATGGAACACTCCGGTCGGGTGCTCAAAATCTGAAGGGCCGGACGAATGGTGGCCGCCGTGCTGTGGGCCGCCCCGGAAACCATGCCGTCTGCATGGCCGGCAAATACCATCATGGTGGCATATTCGTTGACGCTGGTCATCATGTCATGGGCGTATTCCGGGGTGATACCCTTGTGCTCCCGCAGGGCATAATAACTTTGGATATACTCATCAAAAAATTCAGATTCCGGGGGATTGAGAATGTTCACCGATAACATTCGAAGCCCCAGATTTTTAATCTTCTTTTCGATTTTATCCTTATTGCCCAACAGGGTGATATCCACCACTTCCCGTCGGAGCAAAATTTCAGCAGCCCTTAGCACCCGTTCTTCCTCACCTTCAGGCAAAACAATATGCTGTTTGTAGGCCTTTGCCTTCTGGATCAGCTCCAGCTCAAACATCTGGGGAGTTTTAATGGTGGTGCGGGTTCTAATGACCTTTTCCGCCAGTTTTTCCGTGTCCACATGCTTTTCAAAGGTGGCCAGAATCCGAGTGATTTTTCGTTTATCCTCGGGAAAAATACCTGCATGGATATTGTTGATACGGGTGGCCGTGGGAAAGGTATTTCCCTGGACACTCAAAATAGGACAAATACCCGGAAATCCTTCAATCAACTCCTGCACCGGCCCTGTGGGTTTAAGCCCTCCGGTGAGCACAATACCTGCAATGTTTTTCTGGGATCGTGAGGACACGGCTGCAAGACATGCCACAATGACATCGGCCCGATCTCCAGGGGTGATAATCAGGGCACCGTGCTCAATTCTGGGTAAAAAGTTTCTCAACTGCATGGCGGCAATGGAAAAATGATACACATGCCGGGTCAACTGTTCTTTTCCCCACAGAACTTCTGCATCCAGGGCCGCCACAATCTCATTCACCGTGGGACGGTTCAAAGACGGCTCTTCGGGAATGGTGTAAAGCAGCTGATTCTCATACTGGGGATTTTTTGAAAGCCGTTCCATGATCTCCCAACCCGACGAACCATCGGTACGGGTAACAATGGTGCCGATGGTGCGACATTTTCGTTTCACAAGGGATGCCGATGCCGTTTCCACAACTCCCGCAAGCCTGTTAATGTCAAGTCCGGCAGTGGGGCACTTGGGGAAAGTGGAACTCCTACAATTAAATTTGACGGTGAGAAGCTGGTTCTCAAAGAATATGGAACCCTGACCAGGCCGATTACCCAGGTCAATGCGGCTTCAAATTGGCTGAAAAATCTTTTGCTGGAAACAACAGGCAAAAAATATTCAATAAAGCCTGTAATTTTGTTTCCAGGTTGGTATGTTGAATCAACTGACAAAGGCAGGAAATCATCCGTTTGGGTTTTAAATCCTAAGGCGTTTCCTCATTTTTTAGAGAATCAACCGGACTTGTTATCCAAAGAGGATATAATGCTGGCATCTTATCATATTTCACGGTACATCCGGACTTATAAAACCGCTTAACTGCCAATAAAACAATCAAAATGGAAAAAGAACTATGGCAACAACCACTCATTCAAAAGCACTCTGTTACGTGTTGATTGCCGGCACATTATGGTCATTCGGCGCTCTGACCGTTCGCTACATGGTCGATCCACAAAATTATCGATGGCAATATCTGTTTTTCAGGGGGCTGACGGTTGCTGTAATTTTATGTAGCTATCTTATGGCCAAAAAGAGGAGCCGGTTCGTTAATGATTTTAAAAGGATCGGTATATCAGGGGTTATAGGCGCTTTAGGATTAGTGTGTGCCTTTATTTGTTTTATATGGTCTATCACCTTGACGACATCTGCTAATACGCTGTTTCTGGTTGCAACCACTCCTTTTCTTGCAGCATTTATGGGCATTTTAATTCTTAAAGAAACAATCCGACAAGTTACCTGGATTGCCATGACAATTGCCCTTATTGGGATTTGCGTGATGGTGATTGAAGGATTGGAAGCGGGAGGTGTGTTGGGGATTATCATTGGATTTTGCTCTGCGTGTGGTTTCGCAATTTTTTCGGTCACCCTTCGGCTTCGTAAAGAAGCACCCCAATTTGCAAACATCGCACTTGCCGGAATCCTATGTGCGGCTTTAACTGCCTGCATTATACAAAGTCAAAGCGGCTCTCTCCTGATGTCGAGTCGGAACATTTTGCTAAGCATTGTCCATGGCTCATTGGTCGGGGTTGGCTTAATTCTGTTTTCGGTTGGCGCTAAGCATTTCTCGGCGGCGGAATTGAACTTGCTTTCTTTGGTTGAGGTTGTGGGCGGGGTGGTTTGGGTTTCTCTGCCCATCTTCGGCATCAACGAGGTCCCCAGTATGTATACCGTGGTTGGTGGCTGTATTGTCTTAAGCGCTATCCTTTTGAACAGCTTGTGGGAGAAGGGACAAACGCTATGGAGAAAACGCTATGCATTCAAGGCGTTGTAGAGAAGTTTAAAAACCAGACTTATTGGCCGGAAACATAAACGATCTTTCCAACATCATTGAAGCTCTGGACAGCAGG
>CAKZLA010000107.1 GCA_937124525.1 uncultured Desulfobacterium sp. | reverse complement strand
CTGGCTGCCTCAACTGATTTATCTACGTCGATCGAATCCACCTTTACTCCCAACAAGCACCTCCCTCTAATTCATTTGATTATGAGAGGTATTATAACACAGGTTTTTAGAAGCCAATTTTTCGTTTCAGGTTGCCTTTGGGTACATTTATTTATTTTGAATGTGGCCAGCCATTGACAGTGGCGTGTTTGTTGATGTAATATGCAATTTTAGGCCTATTCTTATTCTAAATAAGGAGGCTTGAAACACACCTAAAAAAATCGTTTTTTGCACAGAAACACTGTCAAGCAAAAAATGAAAACAAACCCATTTTTTTTCGACGCTGAATAATTACAACCTTGTTTAAATATTCTCTTTCTTGAATTGGAATTTTCCCGTAAGCAGCAACAACGTCTGGATCATTGACATATGAGTCTCTAATTGTTTCAGGAAGTGTACCTTCTAACTGGTCATCGAAATCTATCGCTGAAGCGAAATAGAGTTCGCTTGTCCGAATCATATCAATAAATTTCGGAAGATCCATAAATCTCATCAAAAGAAGATCTTTTTTTAAAGATTCATCAGCGGTTACAGAGATTTTTTTAGAACTCATTTTTTTCCTTCTTTTTCAAGCGAGAATGTTTAGGATCTGCGGCTAACCGGAGGCCAAAAAAATAGATCCTTGCCACAATGTTCCATCCGGTTTGTCCGCAGCATCCTATCTGTTGTACGATCGTTTATATATATGGGGATTTCTAAAACTGCCGATATTTCAAAATTATTAATCATGATATCCCCAAACAGTTTTTTTGACCCAGGGTTGATGAAAATAGCTGGATTTTATCCATAAAGTCTCTACCGGCCAGCCTGTTAGAATCAAAAATTCCGGTATATGAGCAAACCTCTCCATTGATTTTCAGGTTAACAAGACAGATCATGCGGCACGCCTCCAGGTTGGCGATCGCCCGTTGCGGTAAACCAATATTGTTTGTAGTTCTGATGGGCGCATTCCCATTTTCCCGGCCCATAATATAACCCATTGATTTCATTAAGCCACCATCCATTAATACAAAATTAAATTTCTTGATAAATCAAAGAGTTGAATCTCCAACCGGGAAAATGGGAATGCGCCCGTTCTGATCCGCAATGGGGACAGACGTTAAGCTCCTTATCCGGATACATCTTTTGGAGCAATTCATGGGTGCTGGGCAGTTCAGTAATTGGTTCATAGGGTTTTTGACCCAGTTGATCCCGTGCGATATCAAGCCTCTTTCTGCAATTGGAGTGGAACAGTCCAAACGATCTGACCAGATGACTGCCTTTGGCAGGTACATGACTTAAAAATCTGTGGATAAACGTTTCAGCCGATACCGTAAAATCCTTTTCGTCATGTTTTTCTCGATGGGCGTAAGCGATACGGACGGTATTGGCCCCATAGCCTATAATTCGCTTTTCCGATATAGAACCACGACGGATATAGCGGCCCACATATTTGAATACACCGTTGGCATGGTCATAGGGAGGTTCAATATCAGCATGCCATCTTTTACGCCCCAGTTTGTTTATCAGGTTCAGGCACTTTTGGATAGTCGTGCCGGGGGGAGGATACAACCGTTCCTCTTCAGGCTTTGCTTTGTCTGTTGAAGTCAAAGGATTCAGGGCTTCTCTCAAATAGGCAAGAAACTTGCCCTTGAACTTGGATGCCAGAACCGGTGTGTAGACAAGTTGATCCTTCTTGACATTGATCCAGCGGTTATCCTCGGTCAGTCCGCCTGCGGTGACAATCATATGAATGTGGCAATGGTCTTTCATCTCATCATCCCAGCTCTGGAATACGGCAACAGCACCGGGCAGGGCTCCCAGCCATTTGGCGTCCTGCAGCAGTTCTCGCAATGAATGCCAGGAGGAACGCATCATCAGGTTGGTAAACTTCTTTCGGTTGCGACGCCACAGAGGATGAAGATCGTGGCTGATGGTAATGGTCACGTGGAAATACCGGCAGTCAAGGGCCTGGCGCTTGCGGCGTTCCAGCCAGAGCTGGGTCTCAGTGGAACCGCACAAGGGGCAGCTTCGATGTTTGCAGGAGTTGTGCATTAAGACTTCATAGTCCCCGTTAGGGCAGGCACTGATATGGTATCCCTGTTTTGAGGTTCGGCAGGTCATGATGTTACCTGCGGCATGATATTGCCGTCTTCCCAGAATACGGGTTTTGCGGTAGGTCTCAAAGTGATCCTTGAAGATCTTTTGTACAATGCCTGGTTTCATTCCATTCCTGGGGGCAGTCCCGGTTTGATTTCTGCCTTGCATTCCTTGAGAAGTTCCAATGCCCTTTTTTCACCAAATTCTTCGACCATCTCATCCCACATGGGAGTATCCTTAATTCCTTTGATGAAATTATGCGTAAATTTCTCTGAAAAGGCTTCTTCGAAACTCTTCGTTTCTTTTCTCAGACGCTTTAGTCTCTTGGCTTTTCCCATGATTCAAGTTCCTGATGGCTTGCCATCATTCGTACAACGCAAACATCTGCGGTTCACCCGCAGTATGTTTTTGTTGGAAGTCGTACAGCTTTCTGTTTTGTTTAATTTTTTCATCATATTGTTGCATAAATTCAACAAGTATCGTATCATCTACTTCCAGGTCTTGATTTCCATTCGGATGTCCACGAATCATTTATCATTTTTGGTTTCATCATGGCCCAGTCGACATTACATAATTATGATGTTTATCAGCCACGCAATCCTAAGGCAAGCGCATATTACACGTGTGTCGAAAATCATTTTGAAGAATTGGAGCGGGCATGGGATGACATGTATGCATCCCGGTACGGCTTCTGGCGGACATATGTCATGACTGTGATTTACAAATATCTCGACTGTGGGGATCTTCATATGGGGTTTGCCAGAGTCCGCTGTGAAGAATGTGGTCACGAGTATCTTCTGGCATTTTCCTGTAAGCGCAGGCAATTCTGCCCCTCCTGTCATCAGAAGCGGGTAATTGAATATGGTGAGTGGCTGTTGGCGGAGGTGCTGAAAAATGTCCCTCATCGGCAGTGGGTTTTCAGTATTCCCAAACGGCTGCGGATTTATTTTCTTTATGACCGGAAACTGCTGGCAAAACTGTCGATCTGTGCCTGGAAGGTGATGAATGCATATCTGAGATCCGTTGTTTCCGATGCTGATGCCGTCCCTGGTGCCAGTATCGCAGTTCAGACCTACGGAGATTTTTTAAATTTCAATCCCCATTTGCATGCCATCACCACTGACGGTTGTTTTCTTGATGATGGCAGCTTCAAAGTCGCTCCTGGTTTTGTGCTGGAGGATCTGGAAGAGATTTTTCAGTATGAGGTGCTGAAGATGCTCAAGAAAGAGGGCAAGATAAATGATGCAGTTATTGAAAACATGCTTTCATGGCGCCACAGTGGTTTTAATGTATACATCGGTGACAGGATTTATCCTTCAGACAAGACAGGTCTTGGCAACCTGGCCCGTTACATTATCAGGGCCTGCTTTTCCCAGGAGAGAATGGTCTATGTTCCGGCTGAAGACTCAGCAGATGGTACTGCCAAAATTGTTTACACATCCAAAGACTGGAAGTTCCGCAAATTTTTCAACGCTTTGGATTGGCTGGCCAGGCTTACGAATCATATCCCCGGAAGATATGAACAGACTGTCAGGTACTACGGCTGGTATTCCAACAAATCCCGTGGGATGAGAAAAAAGGCTGGGACAGATGATACTATTCCTGCGGTTATGCCCAATGACATGTCTTCCAACAAATCCCGGCAGAACTGGGCACGCCTGATTCAGAAAATTTATGAGGTCGATCCGCTTGTGTGCCCAAAATGCCAGGGTTCCATGAAAATTATCGCGTTTATCGAAGAACTTGACATCATCGAAAAAATATTACGTCATCTTGATCTCTGGGATGTCCGCAATCATGATCCGCCAAAAAAGGTTTCAGATTATATTCTTGAACTGGTCTGTGATGAGGCAGACTCTCGGATTCCGGAAATGGAAAGTTGGTATTGATTTTTTTGAAATTAGACTGAGGGATTATGGTATGCTACGCTCAAAATCATCCCAATTTTGGTATTTTTTAAATTTTTAAGGAATCTTTTGTTATTTTCTTTTCAAATTGTTCGGACTTTGATTTTTCCCTTGACTTAAATTTCGTTCCCCTGATACAAGCACAACATGTTGTGCTTGTATCAGGGGAACAGTAATATTTTAAACTTTGGGGATTTTCGATACTTTCTTTAACAAAAAGCAAGTTCCTATCCTCAACTGACAGAACTGGAGATAGACAGGAACAAAAGGATTTCCAAGGTCAGATACATCGTTGAACAGTATTTCGGGTTAAGCCATCTTCATAATGGTGCTCAAAGAGCCCGGTTTACGACCATAGCTAAAAACAACATAGATATCTGGTTCAGGCAGGTGGCCTTCAACATGAAACGAGGGTTTAAAATCATTCAAAGGCAAGAAGCAAAGGCATAATTGCGCCCAGAGGCTGAAAACAGCCATCCGGGCAGTAAGATTTGCTTTAAAAACAGGCTTTTTTTATAAAAAAAAGACGGAATTTAGAGAAAATTTCAGGATTTTGGCTAAACTTGAAATTACAAAACAAAACCACGAATGAATTTTGGAATTAATCAAAGGTCTTTTTGGGAGAAAAGTTAAAAATATCTGTTTGGGAGGTTCTCTATGCTTCTACTACAATTTTAACACCTTACAAATTCCTTTTTTTTTGCTGACCGCGGGGTTTGGGGGTTATACATAAAAATGAATCATTCAAAAATATTAAAACAATTAGAAAAATTGGCTAATCCTCAAATTGCCGAGGCAAAACGTAATCGAGGGAGTTTAGCAAAAAATACCTACGGCATAATGGTAAAAGATTTAAGAAAAATGGCAAAAGAAATTGGTACAGACCACGCTCTTGCATTAAAACTATATGATTCAGACATTCATGAAGCAAAAAAACTTGCCAGTATAATCGACGACCCGGAAAGAGTAAAAGAAACACAAATGGAGAAATGGTTGAAACAATTTGATTCTTGGGACATATGTGATATCTGTTGTAGTTCTTTATTTGTAAAAACTCCTTTTGCGTACAAGAAAATATTTGAATGGTGCAAACGAAAAAACGAATATGAAAAAAGGGCGGCTTTTACCTTGATGGCACATCTTGTATTTCATGACAAGCTAAGCGGGCGCATTCCCATTTTCCGGGTTAAAAAAAATTCTGTCTATTTGTGCAAAAAAAATGATATGCTCCGCCCAAATCATCTAAAATGGAGAGGTACAATATCATAGAGATCAGGACAGCTAAAGATTGTGAA
>CAKZLA010000106.1 GCA_937124525.1 uncultured Desulfobacterium sp. | reverse complement strand
ATAAAGGCGTTACCGAATTTTTTAAAGAAAGAGCTTGAGTGTCAGCAATTTTCTGGGCGTTGGGCGTTGTGGGGGGGGATTCCCCCCCCACGCCCCCCCCTTTTTTTTTATTATATTTTAATATACAAGGATGCCGAATTTTTATCATTTCTCAACAGCCCATACCCCTGTTAAAACAAGGGTTATGGGCTGTTGTGCTGGAAGAGCAGGATTGGACAAGGCCATTGACTCTTTCTGGAGAAATGGATAGAGTGCCGCAAAGTGTTTGAGGACAGGCCTGCCCGCAGTTTCTGGGGTTGTATGTTATCAGAAGATCAATCAGGATAAGGAGTAACACAGGTGCATACCGGTTTAGATCAGACGGATTACAAAATTATTGAGCTGTTGCAGAAGGACGGAAGGATGCCCAATACAGTGATTGCAAAGGAAGTGGGCATTTCCGAAGCCACGGTGAGAAGTCGCCTTGCCCGTCTGATCCGGGAGGAGTATATCCAGATCGTGGCGGTGAGTAATCCCCACAAGCTTGGGTTTGAAATCGCAGGTGTATTGAGAATTAATGCCGATGTAAAAAAAATGGATCATGTCAGTGCGGAGTTAAGCAAGATAGAGCAGATCTGGTATATTGTTCACACCACGGGCGGATCTGATATCTATGCGGAATTCAACGCCCACTCCATTGAAGATCTCAATACGCTGATTTCCCAGAAAATTTATAAAATTGATGGGGTGGTGACCTCTGAAACCTCCCTGATTCTGAAATATGTCAAACGTCGCTACGACTGGGAGACCGCAGTGGATTAAATCGGATGAGTCTACAAGTGTTTTTTCGAGCATGGTCAAACACCGAAAAAAATACTCAATACTTCGGCGTTTCATCAGATGTTTTTTGCTGTTCATCATGAAATTTTTCCTCTACAATGCTTATAAAGCGTACACGTCCCTTGGAATTGAAAAATTGAGAGTCTGGGTGTATAAATTAGAAAATTGGGAAAAAGCGCGAAAGATTGGTATAAAAATCAGCTCATAATCATCCAATAGCATTAAACTGAAGGAGACGTAAACCATGCCGGAAAATCCAGTAAAAGATCGAATTTCAGAAGAGTTGAGGATGGCCAAAGAGACAGGGAGTATCACGTCGGAAAAAATTTATGACATCGTCAGGAAGGCGGTGGCCGACGTCATGTCGGAAGGTAAAGGGGGAGCGAAAGAAATCCAGCCCATCGTGAAGGAGGCTCTGTCTGCCGCAGTGGAAGGATTAAGGGCTGCCGAAACAGATGCCGCAGAAAATATCAAGGCCGCAGTGGAAGGTGTTGTGGAAGGCGTTCGCTCCCATATGGACCCAAATATCGATATTATCAGAAAAAAGATATGTGAACTTGAAACGGAACTTGAAGCGGAAAAAGCCAAACTGGCCCAGTCTGTTAGAGATGGACTTCAAGGAGCAAAAGATGCGGGCGAAACATTTTCCGAAGATATTCGGACTCAGATCGAAGCAATCTCAACAGATATCAAATTTAACAGTGCCGAATTATTGGGCTTGACCAGGGAGAGTGTAAAAGAAGCGGTCAAACAGGCCATTGAGACCGGAAAAAATGTGGAAGAGACCGTGGCACATATCACCAGGGATGCCACTGAAAAGGCGTTGAAAGAGGGTCGGTTCAGGGCAAACAGGTTGAAGGAAATTATCGAAAAGGTTCTTTCCGGCGCTGTGGAAGCTGCCGAGGAAAGCGGAAAGGAGGTCAAAGAGGTTGCCTATGGTGCCTTTGAAGGCACCCAGAAGGGAGTCGGATCGGCAATGGAATCCATTGGAAATAAAACCAGGGAGTTCATCCACGATGATCTTGCCCGGGCAAAGGAAGATCTTGAAACCATTGATGAGCTTTTCCTGGAGACTGTTGACAGGGTGGCAAAACGTTCCGGAGAAACGGCAAAAAATGTATTGACCGGTCTTGTTGAGCAAGCGGAAAGAACAACTGTTGGTTTAAGGAAAAAGATCGGACATGCGGTGGAAAAGCTGAGAACAGCCGGAAAAGATACCGCCAAAACCACCACGGAAGCCGCCGGCAAGGTGACGCGAGTCGTGGCCGAAGAGGCGATGGAGATTGGGAAAAGGTCTGCGGAAGTTGCAAAGGGAGCCATTTCGGGGATGTTGAAGGGAGCAAAAGATGCCCTTCAAAAACGGAATGACAATCAGTAAATGGCACCCTTCAGATGCTCCCAAAAGTACTTACACTTTTTTGAAAGGAACCTCGCAGAACGGACGTGTTGCTCTGAAAAGTGTGAAACGAACTGCATTCAAATATTTGGTACTGTTGCTGCCGGACTGGAGATTGAAGTCCCTCCGGCGGCTGCCATTGATCAATGCACCGGAACTATAGCGTATACATGTTCTGTCCATGGGGCAGAACATGTATACGTCTGGAAACTTTTAGTGATAAGGCCAATGGCCTGAGGAAAGCAAAGCCGGATTTGAACTTATTTTCGGAAAAAGGAGATTTGTTTGACGTTTTTTAAGGTTGGGACAATTGGGCGTACTTACCGCCACATGCAGCGTTACCGTCAAATTCTTACTGTGCTTTTCAAGTACGGTTTTGGAGACCTTATTGATGCGCTTAAGATCGAACAGTACCTGGAAATCGGATTACAGATAATTTCTCGTAAACGTCGGGAGAAAATCGAGACGTTCTCCCGTGCTGTTCGGGTAAAAATGGTTTTGGAAGAACTGGGCCCTACCTTCATCAAATTGGGTCAGATTCTCTCCACCCGGCCTGACCTGTTGCCCGTAGAGTTCATTCAGGAGCTTCCCAAGCTTCAGGATGAGGTTCCACCGTTTTCATTCCCGGAGGTGGAAGCCATTATCAAAAAAGAACTCCAGAAACCCATTGATCAGTTTTTTTTAAATTTTGATAAAAAACCTCTTGCCGCCGCCTCTATCGGTCAGGTCCACCAGGCAAAAATGCTTGATGGAAAAAATGTGGTCGTCAAGATCCAGCGACCGGGCATTCAACGTACTATTGAGGTGGATCTGGAGATCATGATTCACCTGGCAGGTTTGATGGAGCGCCATTTGGAAGGATGGGATATTCAGCATCCAACCAGGGTTGTGGAAGAATTTGCCCATACGTTGGAGAGGGAGCTGGATTACACCCTCGAAGCCGCGTACACAGAGCGATTTGCCAGGCAATTTGAGGATGAGCCTACGGTTTATGTGCCGAAAGTTTATCGTGAAGCAACGACATCACGGGTTATTAGCATGGAACATATAAACGGTGTTAAGGCTTCTGATATTGACCGGTTGGAAAAAGAGGGATTTGACCGGAGGAAACTTGCTCAACGGGGCCTTGACCTGATCATGAAACAGATCTTTGTACATGGTTTTTTCCACGCCGATCCCCATCCGGGCAATATTTTTGTCCTGCCGGACAATGTCATATGCTATATAGACTTCGGCATGATGGGACGATTGGATCTGGAAATGCGGGAACGTTTCGCCGATCTGATTATGAATGTCGTCCATCGAGATGAGCGAGGAGCAGCAAAAGCCCTGGTAAAGCTCACTCTTTCAGAGGAGGACCCGGATTATCTTGCCCTTCAAAGAGATATCGCCGAGTTTATGGATCAACATTGCTACCGTCCATTAAAGGATGTGGAATTGGGACCGTTGTTGCACCAGCTTCTGGAGATGGCGAAAAGACATCGTCTGAGCATTCCTCCCGATCTTTTCTTGATGATCAAGGCCTTGAGCACCGTGGAAGGGCTCGGCCGTACGCTTGATCCTAATTTGGATGTTATCGAACAGGCTGCTCCATTCATGAAGCGTATTCAGTTAGACCGAATCTACCCCCGACGAATCGGAAAAGACATGGTCGATTCGGGAACCGATCTTTTTCATCTTCTAAAGGATATTCCGGGAGATGTTCGAACAATTCTCAAATTGGCCAGGCAGGGCAAGGTGAAAATAGAGTTTGAACATCGTGGACTGGACCCGATGATTGCCGCCAATGACCGGATTAGCAACCGGCTTTCTTTTGCCGTTGTTTTGGCATCCATAGTGATTGGATCGGGCCTTATTGTTCTTTCCGGGATTCCACCCACATGGCATGAAATACCTGTTATCGGCCTGGTCGGTTTTCTGGTTGCTGGCGGCATGGGTTTCTGGCTGTTGTTATCAATTATGAGCAGCGGGAGGATGTAATACTTTTAACTGGCATATATGACCATCTTTGTGATAATCTCAGTATGTTATACACCAATGTATATTTTTCGGTTTGAAAGGATGTTTTTTTGTTAGATTCTCAATCAAAGGCCACCCCAGACAAAGGTACTCTGATAGGTTGGAAAGAGTGGCTGGTCTTGCCGGATCTGGGTATCCCCGCCCTGAAAGCTAAAATTGACACCGGTGCCCGGACATCCGCCCTTCACACCTTCAGCCTTGAAGAGTTCACCTTGGAAGGTCAACTGATGGTACGTTTTGGCATTCATCCTTTCCGGAAACGGTCAGATGTTGAATTGTTCTGTGAAGCGCCAGTGGTTGACCAGCGCCTTGTTAAAGACTCGGGGGGCCATGCGGAAATGCGGTATATCATTGAAACCAGTGTTCTTCTGGGAACCTTGCTGTGGCCCATCAAAATATCATTGACCAACCGTGACGGTATGATGTTCAGGATGCTTTTGGGAAGAACTGCCCTTAAAGACCGCTTCATAGTAGATCCTGCCAAGGCATACCTTACCGGAAAAAAATTGGAAAAGTCCTATTCACCTTCCCAAAAAAGGAGTCCGCAAATATGAAGATCGGCATTCTCTCCAGAAAAGCATCCATCTACTCAACAAACAGCTTGGTTGAAGCGGCCAAAAAACGGGGACATGAGGTGTCTGTAATCGATCCGTTGCTCTGCTATATGGATATCACTTCCCACCATCCTGCCATTCACTATAAAGGGAAAAAGCTTGAAGGATTTGATGCGATTATCCCGAGAATTGGTGCATCCATAACATTCTATGGAACAGCCGTCGTCCGTCAGTTTGAAATGATGGGGGTATATTGTGTGAACGAGTCCGTTGCCATCAGCCGTTCCCGGGACAAACTTCGCAGCTTGCAGCTGTTGGCACGAAAGGGCATTGGTCTGCCAGTCACAGGATTTGCCCACAGCACAAAATTTACCGATGACCTGATTTCAATGGTTGGCGGAGCACCCCTGGTTATAAAAATGATTGAGGGAACCCAGGGGATCGGCGTTGTCCTGGCAGAGACAAAAAAGGCGGCCCAGAGTGTTATTCAAGCCCTGCGAAGCCTTGACGCCAACATTTTAGTCCAGGAATTTATAAAAGAATCCTCTGGTACGGATATTCGCTGCTGGGTTATTGGTAATAAAGTTGTTGCAACCATGAAACGTCAAGGCCCGGAGGGTGAATTCAGATCCAATCTGCATCGCGGCGGACAGGCAATAAAAATTAAAATCACACCGGAAGAACGCTCCACGGCAGTTAGGGCAGCCAAAATAATGGGGCTTCGGGTGGCCGGCGTGGATCTGCTGCGGTCTAATCATGGCCCTGTGATCATGGAAGTGAACTCTTCTCCAGGCCTGAAAGGGATAGAAGCCATAACGGGGCTGGATATTGCGGGTAAGGTGATTGCATATATCGAAGAAAATGCATCCCCTGGAAAGACCAAGACAACTGGCAAAGGATAAGATGCAAAAGTCCATAATCATAGCCAAAAATCAAGTAGATCCTGGCACACAGAAGACCGTCCATATTCCAGTACCCAAGCTGTACACCAATACAGCAATGGCCATGCCTGTCCATGTCATCCACGGGCGTAAGCCCGGCCCCAGACTATTTGTGTGCGGTGCCATACATGGCGATGAAATCATCGGGACGGAAATTATCCGCAGACTCATCAAACTTAAGAAGGTTAAAAATTTACGGGGAACTCTGCTTGCCGTTCCCGTGGTAAATGTATATGCCTTTGAGCAGCATTCTCGATATTCCCCTGACAGGAGGGATATGAACCGATTTTTTCCAGGGTCTAAAACAGGATCTTTAACATCCCAGCTCTCAGACATTTTCATGTCCGAGATTGTCAGGGGCAGTCAGTGTGGGATTGACCTGCATGCCGGGTCAAACCATAGGGCAAATTTTCCGCAAATCAGGGTTGATATTGAAAATCCAGAAGCGCTTGGGATGGCCAGGGTTTTCCGCGTGCCCGTGATCATCAACGCTGCCATACGTGACGGATCGCTTCGAAAGGCTGCTGCCGAGGAAAACATCCCCACCATACTCTATGAAGCCGGCGGGGTACTTCGTTTTGATGAAGAGGCCATCAGGGCTGGTATCCGCGGGATATTATCGGTGATGACAAACATTGAAATGCTGAGGCCAACGTCCCATCAAACCAAACCCAAAATAGAACCGATGATCGCGGATTCAACCTCCTGGGTTCGGGCACCTGTCAGTGGCATCTTGCAGATGGAGGCCCCTTTGGGCACCAAAGTGGTTAAAAACACAAGAATTGGCATTATTGCCGATCCCTTTGGGGATCATGAGGTGGTTATCCACTCCCCGGTCTCGGGAATGGTGATCGGTCGCCTGGATCTGCCGCTTGTGCACAGTGGAGATGCGATCATTCACATTGCCCACCTGGACCGATTAAAAACAATCAACCCGGCTATTGAGGAATTCAGGGAAGAGATTTCTGAAGACATTTAGAACGTGTTTAAGTACAATCAATTCATCTCCCTTGTCTTCATTACCGCCAATTGCAATCAGGCGATCCAAGAATATTGGATTTATTGCCATATTATTTGTTCTCCGTAATATGTGACCACGCCATGCCGTTACGGGCATTTGATGCAAATCCATTTTGGGTTAAAATGATAAGTCCGATATCGACACTTGGGTCAAACAAAGTGATTGCCTTTTGTGCTGCTTCATCAGGGCTCATGCTGTTTTCCAGCCAGGTGTAAACTTCTTTTGCCAGAAGTTTAAGAGCGATAAATTCACCGTCCCCGGTGCAGGCCACGGCCCCTGATGCGCCACAAAACAGACCACATCCCGGCAGTGGCACATCACCCACCCGTCCCATGGCTGATTTCTCAAGCCCGCCCGTGCTTAAGGCAGCAGCAAATGTGGTTCCGTCAAAGGCAACGGCACCCACTGTATCGCATGATGTACCGGAGGTTCCGCCATCGCCGGAAACACTTAAACCTGTAACCGGAATATTATATTCTTCTGCAAAAATCCTGGCCCCATCTCCCACCAGAAGGATATGCGGAGAGTGACGCAATACCCCCTGGGCTATGGCAATAGGGTTTTTAATATTTTCCACACAGGCCACTGCTCCGAATTCATTGTTACTCGTCATACAGGATGCATCCAGTTGCATGGTATGCCCATCAATCCTCAACCTTGAGCCCAAACCGGCATTAAACCGGGGGTCATCTTCTAAATACTTCACTGCATCAACCACAGCAACCAAAGCTGTTTCACCCTTCGCCATGAGATCCATTCCTCTGTTGGCGGCAGATTTTGGTCCATCAAAATCTTTGGGATCCGAGCCTGCTCCCCCATGGGTTAAAATCGCACGTTGAAAGTTAAGCACCGATTGTCTCCAATTTTTATTTTATTTTTAATAAGTTATCCCTATGGTTAGATTGTATGATAAGCTTATACCTATTCGTATGCAAGGTATTTAAATGAACACATGTTTCAAGCCGGGCAGGGCTGAATATGAATAACTGTTAAGGATAATTAAGGAGATAGGACTGCCGGTCGTAATTTAAATCCAGGCTCAATGGCTTTATCAAAATGATCGGCCTTTTCCTGTGTGAGTTTCAAATCTTTGATGCTGAAAATTATCATTCTACAGGCCTGAGTAAAAAGACGGTTTACCAGAAACAGGGTGGACAGATCCAGGTGCTCGTTCTGGTTGCTGCAGGATGTCTGGACGATGCTTTGAATGAACCGATTATCTTCCTGTTCAACATTGGCAAAAGCCTTGATGATGGTATCATACTGTAATTGGCACTCATTTAGAGAAAGCAGGTCATTTATTTCATGATACAGGACAACCAGCCGTTTTCTGAAACGGTCGTACTGGCGGTTGAGAAAAGCCGAGTCAGACGATTCAAATTCATCAAAGTCCGGCCGAATTCCCTTGAAATTCTTTGCAGAATTCATAATGTTTCTTGATGCAAGAATAGCTCTTTCCAGATCCAGAGAGACAGTCTCATCAAGTTTTTGGGTCTGAATAAGCGAGTAATAAGCAATAATGGAGGAATGCAGGTCTTTGATACCGCTGTAAAGGTCTTCAATCGATAATCGGTTTTTTTTGTTTTTTTCAAAGGGCAGGGGCTCTTCAAACACAAGTGTTTTATCAATATGGAGTGATCTCAAGGTGTAAAGCTGACACTCCTGAAGCAGATGAATAATTTCGCTTTTAAGGGCGATAACTGCCGCTTCAACTTCCTCTATGGGTGTATTTGCGATATGAACACACAATTGTTCTTTATGTTCAGGAAAAAGTTTGACAAGATAATTCGTCATCACTCCTACAATTGGCAGAAAAACCAGGACCCCGGTAATATTAAACATGGTGTGGAACAGGGCAATCCCGACCAGCCCATTGGTTGAGACATCTACAAACAATTTAACGGCCATAATCATCACTGGCAAGGCCAGAAAGGCGATGAGTCCAGTCACCAGGTTAAAAAACAGGTGGCTTGCGGCCACTCTTTTTTTGGGAGGTGTTCCTCCAATTGCTCCTAAAAGCACAGTGGCCGTGGTGCCGATATTGGAGCCGATGACCATGGCCGCAGCCATTTCAAAGGTCATCAGCTGGCTGTTTAATGCTGCCAGAGTGATGGCAATGGTTGCAGCACTGGCCTGCATGAGCGCTGTGATGATGGTTCCGATAGCCAGACACATCCACAGGGCAAGGTTCTGGAATTGTCCTGGATTAAAGTTTTGTGAAAAAGTCTCCACGCTTGTCTTCATATAGTCAAGGCCAAGAAATAGGAATCCGAAGCCAATCATCAGGCGATTGATATGGTAGAGCTTTGTGCCAGGTTTAAACAATATCAATCCGGCAGCACCAAAACCAAGGAAAGGCAGGGCAAAGGTTTCAATTTTAATTTTAAAGCCTAAGGTAGCAACAATCCAGGCTGTCAGTGTTGTTCCGATATTGGAGCCAAGGATAACGCCGATTGCGTTTTCCATGCTCATGATGCCAGCACCTACAAAGGCAAGAACCATGAGAGAAACAGCAGAGCTGCTCTGTAAAAGAGCGGTAACCAGCGTGCCGTTTGCAATGGCCTTTAGACGGGTGTTGGTGTAATCTCGGATAATTCTCCTGAAAGTTTTTCCTGACAGGTCTTTGACCGAAATTTCGAGAAGCTGCATTCCAAAAAGGAATATGCCCAAGCCAGCCAGCAATTTCCAATAATCAAAATCAAGCATGTGTACTCACAGAATAAAAAGTTAAGATGAAAATTAATTTATGATTAACACAAATTTAACAAGAATTAAATACAATTCAATTACATTGCTCATTAAACCAGCCAATTCTGGAACAGGACTGCAAAGCCCAGGAAAGAAAAAAACAAGGGTATCGGTTACCGTTGTTAGAATTATATTGAAGATCTGTGCAGGATCTATGGTGCTTTCCTGATAGATTTATGAAAATAGGAATGGGATTTTTTACAAATTGTGTATATTGATAAATTATGATTGCAACTTATATCAGACGGATCTATTATCGGTTCCTGAAAATCAGGGGAACACCACGTGAGATTGCCTTGGGTTTTGCGCTTGGTCTTTTCATTGGTTTTAGCCCAACAATGGGTATTCAGATTGTGGTCGGAATTTTTATCGCCTCTCTTCTGAAGTGGAGTAAAATTACTACAGCCATTGGTGTTCAGGTAACAAATCCTATTACAGCCCCGTTTATTTACACGTTTACTTATTTTGTGGGATCAAAAGTCATTGGGCTTGATAAGCCGTTAATACTGATGGATATGAATCTTGATTCTCTATTAGTAATAATACGGCAGGTTCCCAGAATCTTTGTAGCCATGACAATAGGGGGGATTCTGGTTGGATTGCCGACTGCCGTAATCGGGTATTTTGTGGTTTGTCGAATAATGAACAAGTATCAGGAAAGAATTAAAGACACTATTCTAAACAGCACGAGTAAACTCAGGCAGCGGGTAAAGCCACGCAGATCACGCAGGAAAAAAAAGGGTGATTAAAAAATAAAAACATTCAGGCCTGTTCACTATATGTATTTATTACGTCATTGCATTGTCAATATATAGTGTTTTTACGTGCGAAAAGATTGTTTTTGCAAAACCCTCTTAAATGTAGCTTTTTTTCATTCCCATGGATCATATCGAGTATGTATCAAGGAGGAAACGAACCCATGCCAGCAATAAAGCCGGAGTTTGTCACGGATGTTGAAATTTGTGTAGATCGTATTATTGAAACAGTGGGTAAGAAAATAGTATTTGCTATGCCTCTGGCACTGGGAAAACCCAACCAGATGGTCAATGCCCTGTATCTTCGGGCCAAAAAAGACCCCTCCATCAACCTGACCATAAAACCCACCCCTTCTTCTATTTTCTCGATAAACGTTATGAAACTCTATTAAATAAAGGTAAAACCATGGTTGAATCGTCTATCCTCCTTACCGGTGTTATTGTTTTTTTTGCAAGAATTTGTGACGTAGCTATAGGAACTGTTCGTACTATTGTTACAGTTCAAGGAAGAACTCTTATAGCGTTTTGTCTGGCTGTCTTTGAAATTGTTATCTGGCTACTGGTTGCCAGCACAGTAATCAGCCAGGTAAAAGACCAACCGATTTTAGTAATATTTTACGCATTGGGGTATGCTACTGGAAACGTTGTTGGCATTAAAGTTGAAGCAAAATTAGCTTTTGGATCGATCATTTTGAAAGTTTACTGCAGAGAATCCGGAGACATGATTATAAAAGCAATAAGGGATCTTGGTCAGCCAGTTACCAAATTTGTTGGTGAGGGTATGAAAGGGCCTGTCAATGAACTGTATATTGCCTGCCGCCGGAAGGACCTGAAGAGAATTCTTGCTGAAATCCAAGCAATAGACAATCAAGTTTTTTATGTGGTGGAACAGGCAAGTTCTATGAATAAAATTTTAAGGCCAGTGAACACTCCGTTAGGTGGGTGACGTTCCAGGAGTAATAGAAAGTAAAAATATACTAATCTTGGTGCTATAAATGGTCTGATTATTAGGGATTGTGACCGCCATTGTAGCCTGGCTCTGGAATGGTAATCCATACCTTGGCCTTGTCATCGGCCTGGGCATGTTTTTTAACCTTATTTTTGCCGGTTTGGCCGGTGCGTCAATACCTTTATTCATGAAAAAAATCGGCATTGATCCTGCACAGAGTTCCAGTATAATTCTGACAACAGTAACCGATATCCTTGGTTTTTTTGCCTTCCTGGGGTTTGCAGTCTTATTCCAGGATTGGCTGGTTTAATGAACACGCCTTGTTTTAGGTTTAGGGTGTTTCAGTCATTGATTTCAATGGCTTCACAGTATGAATCACTTCAACATCGGGCCAGCGTTTATCAACCGGTTGTATGAAGGGCGGGGAAATTATTTTATGGCTGGATTTTCATAATTGGTGTAGAATCATTGCTGTCGTCAAAAAACAATGCGACAGGGTTTTTCATTTGGAATTCACGAATTACATTCGCCCATGTTCGCCCATGGGGGCAGAGTGAAATGGCTCGGTCTACAGATGGCAGTCGGGAAAGGAGCCATTTAGCCTGTAGTGGAAATGAATATCTTGCCGGACTCAGAGGATAAATATAATGTCGAAAAATCTTTATATCACTGCATTGGAACCCAAAAGCGGCATATCACTGGTTGCTTTGGGAGTCATGGAATTTCTTGTTCGAAACTTGGTGCGGGTTGCTGTTTTTCGACCGATAGTGAACATGAAACACAATGCGGATGGAAAGGATGATATTATTCATTTGATATCAACCCACTACAATCTTGATATCCCTTACCGCCAAATGTATGCATACACGTTTGAAGAAGCCAGGACACTCGTCGCTGACAAACAATATGACAAGCTTCTCGAAGGCATACTGGAAAGCTATAAATCTCTTGAAAACGAATATGATTTCGTTCTTTGTCTGGGGACAGATTTTGAGAGTGATTCGTCAGCGTTTGAATTTGAGCTCAATGTAGAAATTGCCAACAATCTTGGCTGTCCGGTTTTGATGATTGCCAATGCCCATGAGGGATCTATAGAGGGAGTGGTCAGATCGTGTCGGTTTGCCATCGAGTCTTTCGAGGAAAAAGGGTCAAATATACTGTCAATCATTGTCAATAAAACCCCAACTTCTCTACAGCAGGAAATGTTACAGTCGCTGAGAGAAAAACTCCAACAAAAGATAGAACTTATCTATTCAATTCCTTTCGAAGAGACACTTGATCGACCGACGATGACAGAGATTGTCAAGGCCCTTGATGCAAAAATTATCTATGGCAAAGAGCAGCTCAACAAACCCGTATCCCGTTTTGTTATTGCAGCAATGAATTTGAAAAATTTATTACCAAGATTGGCAAATGATAATCTGATCATTACGTCCATTGACAGGATCGATATTATTCTTGGCATGCTCGCTGCATATAGGTCGTCCAATATGCCCAATATAGGTGGCATCGTTCTCACAGGTTATTTAAAACCCGATAAGATTTTGCGCAATCTTCTTCAGGGTATGGACGATCTTGTGCCAATTGTTAAAGTTAAAGATGATACCTTTACCACTGCTGTGAAAATAAAGGCTATTCACAACTCAATTACCCCAAATTCAGTTCTTAAAATCGCATCTGGACTGGGGTTGTTTGAATCCCATGTTGGTACTTCAGAGTTAAGGAATAAAATTGTCGGCTACAGTATGCTGGTCATGACGCCAAAAATGTTTGAATTCGGTCTTGTAAAACGTGCCCGTGAACATAAGCAGACCATAGTGTTGCCCGAGGGCGATGATGAGAGAATCTTGCGGGCAGCCGAAATACTCATTCACCGCGATGTGGTGGAGATTGTTCTGCTTGGCAACGTCCAGACTATTAAAAACAAGATTGTGACACTTGGACTGGCTCTAAGTGGTGTTGAAATTATTGATCCTGTGAAATCCGATTTCTTTGATGACTATGCTGAAACCTATTTTGAGTTAAGAAAGCATAAAGGAATTACTCCAGACAATGCGCGTGATGTGATGTCTGCGGTCAATTATTTTGGAACTATGATGGTATACAAAGGGCACGCCGACGGTATGGTGTCTGGAGCAGCCCACTCAACTCTGAATACGGTGAGGCCATCTTTGGAATTCGTAAAGACTAAACCCGGAAGTACCATCATGTCTTCGGTGTTTTTTATGTGTCTTGAAGACAGGGTCCTTGCCTATGGTGATTGTGCCGTTAATCCCAGACCTACTGCGGAACAACTCGCAGAAATAGCAATAGAATCATCGAGGACTGCAGTGTTGTTTGGTATAAAGCCTTTTGTGGCAATGCTTTCATACTCTTCCGGCTCATCTGGGATAGGTGAGGAGGTTGAGAAAGTTAAAAAAGCAACAGAGATTGCCCACCGGCTGGCGCCTGATTTACTTCTTGAAGGGCCAATCCAGTATGACGCGGCTGTGGATCTTACTGTTGCAGCAACTAAAATGCCGGACAGTAAAGTAGCTGGCAGGGCCACCGTTTTTATATTTCCAGATCTCAATACGGGCAACAATACTTACAAAGCGGTTCAACGTTCTGCAGGGGCAGTTGCCATAGGTCCAATTATGCAGGGCCTTAATAAACCTGTCAACGATCTTAGCCGTGGTTGTGTTGTAACAGATATTGTGAATACCGTTGCAATTACGGCTATTCAGGCCCAGGCAGAAAAGGGGTTGGTGTCATAATTCCATATTGTACATTTCAGCTGTAATAACAGATGGCGGTCATGGGGCGTAACTCATGCTGAAAGAAAGAGGAACAGGTTAAAATGAAATCATCCATGGAAGCAAAAACCACCGGGGGAACCCTGGGAACCTTTGCAGGTGTTTTTACCCCAAGCCTGCTGACCATCCTGGGCATTATTCTTTTTCTCCGCCTGGGGTTTGTTATCGGCAATGCAGGCCTTGCATCTGCCCTGATCATCCTTGCCCTTGCCAACTTGATATCTGTTCTGACAAGTTTTTCCCTGGCCGCCGTGGCCACGAATCTGAAGGTCAAAGGCGGCCGGGGTTATTACCTGATTTCCAGAACCCTGGGGCTTGAGTTCGGCGGGGCCATCGGTATTGTGCTGTTTCTTGCCCAATCCGTGTCCATTGCATTTTACTGCATCGGCTTTGGAGACGCCCTGGGGGCCATTCTGTCCCCGGGCCTGTCCCTTTCTCCCCAATGGATAGGAGGGCTTGCCGTCCTGCTTCTATTT
>CAKZLA010000105.1 GCA_937124525.1 uncultured Desulfobacterium sp. | reverse complement strand
AGTTCGTGGGTCATGGCGTTGCTGCCTTCCCCAGACAACCAAGGCAGGATCAGCCAACGGGTGTAGAACATAGCGCCAAAGAAGGCCGCAAAGAACATGACTTCAGAGAAGATAAACCAACCCATTCCGATTCTGAATGACTTATCAACTTGTAAGTTATAATGTCCCGCTTCACTTTCCTGAACGACCTGCCCCATCCATCCAAAAAGTATTGTTGGGGTTGTCGTATGGAACCAAGTGTTGACTTAGGCCACAGGTTTTGCTAAATCCTCAATCATTTTGTAAGAAAAAGCAGCACCAGAGTTGCTAACAGCAGAGCCTCCGGCGTTCCCGTCCCGGGCAGGGACGTCACCGGGGCGGTATTATGCCATTAGACATCATATCTATTTTTCATAATCCACCGATTTATTTGAAGAATTTTACAAAATCAAATAGAATCATTCACTAAACAAAAATCGGTGAAATGTCTATTTACTATTTTGGCACCAAACACTTTAACCAACAAAGGACAATCAAATGGAAAGAACCCTGTCATTAATTAAACCCGATGGTGTGGCCAAAAATATCATTGGAGAAGTGATCAAACGTTTTGAAACCGCTGGAATTAAAATTGTTGCCATGAAAAAAATGCAGTTGACAAAAAGCCAGGCCGAAGGGTTTTATGCTGTACACAAAGAGAGGCCTTTTTTTGGAAGCCTCATAGACTTTATGACATCCGGCCCCATCGTGGCCATGATTCTGGAAGGTGAGGACGTCATTGCAAAGAACCGAAAACTCATGGGTGCCACCAACTTCAAAGATGCCGATGAGGGTACCATCCGAAAAGACTTTGCCACGGACATTGAAAAAAATGTGGTTCATGGTTCCGACGCTCCAGAAACCGCTGCCTTTGAGATTGGTCACTTTTTCAACGATATGGAAATCGTTGGGTAATCCAAGTTAGCGCCCATTGAAGATACAAAAAGGATATGCAGTGGCATGTGGACGTTAAGAACGTAGGGGGGGCAAAATCTATTTCTGTCCCATGTTGTGTGTGGGTAAAGCAAGATGGATTTTCAATCTTTGTTGTGTCGTTGGACAAGATGCCCGTTATATCTGATTATCTGATTTCATGGGTTAAACCTTGTACTTTGGTTTGAGCACAACAAAGGTTGAAATTCGTCAGAATTATAGGAATTTTCTTATAACTGCCACGGGCAGACCGTATTGGGGATCTGGCCTTGTCCTACCACAACAAATATCGAAGTTCCAGTTGTTACAAATCATTGGACGGAGTTTCATATAAAAAAAGAATCTAACTGAATACAAAAAGGGCGTTAACCCGGAAATCCCGAGTTAACGCCCTTTGTCATGCAAAAACTATCTTAATCGTGTATGGATCAGTGACCCGCAACGATCTTTGCAAATTCTGCAGCCTGGGGATGTGCATAGATAAGGATCAGTGCAACAACCAGTGCATAAATACACAGAGATTCGATCATGGCAAGACCAATGAGCAGTGTAACTGTTACTTTACCTGAAGACTCAGGATTTCTGGCAATACCCTGAACAGCGCCATTAACGCCCATGCCCTGACCAATACCACAACCGAAAGCTGCGATTCCAATGGCAACACCAGCTGCCCATACACATGCGGTAAAAAAATCCATGTTTTTCTCCTCTTACCTGATTAAAATAAATTAATGTTTGCGGCTTCTTCCAGGTCCCCGCATTTCTTACACAAAGTTACGTCAGAACAGTCCGGCGCAACAAAAATCCGTTATCAATGAGCGTGCTCCATGGCACCTGTGAAGTACATGACGGCCAGAAGGAAAAACACAAAGGCCTGTACCAGGGCAACGAAAATACCCAATGCCATAATGGGCAGGGGTGCAAAGAAAGCCCCGGCCAGTGCAAAGAGGATACCCAATACCAACTCATGACCCATCATGTTTCCGAAAAGACGGAAAGAGAGGGATAAAATTCTGGCGGCATGTCCGATGAGCTCAATGGGCAGAATGATGGGAATCATCCACCACACAGGTCCAATGAAGTGTTTGTAATAGTTGGCACCATGATATTTAATACCGATGACGTGGGTCCAGATCACCGTGATAAGCGCCAGAGCGGCCGTGGTGTTAAGGCTTGCCGTGGGGGGAAAGAACCCGGGCACAAGACCGACGAGGTTACCAAGGAAGACAAAGATAAAAATAGTGGCAGCCAAGGGAAAAAGCCATCTACCCTCTTCGCCGCAAATGGTTATCATGAACTCTTCCAATCCCGAGATCAATACTTCAAATACGTTTTGAACAGGTGCTGGCACCAGCTGGGTATTTTTACCCGCAAGCCAACCAAAACCGATAAGAATGCCCATCACAACCCACATGTAGATGACATGCACGTTGGCGTGAGCAAAATGGCCCAGACCAATCAACTCAAACAGCTTTACAAAGAATAGATATGGATGTTCCACCTTAGACCGCCTCCTTAAAAATTAGTCTTGTTAATTCCAGCGTGGTTGCTGCCATTATGCTGACAACCACAACCGAAAGGCCCAGAATCAGACCTAACGGATCAACAATATTTCCTTTTATAAGCGCGAATATAGCAATTCCGCTTATTGCAAATCGAATATAATATTTTATAAGCACCACGCTGAGTATTGAACGGGAAGACTTCCCGGAAGAGGTATCCAATGCCTTGTACAGGGTGTGCCTTAGAAGATGGAAATTCAGGGTCACCAGCAAAGATCCTGTTAAAATACCCATGGCAAATAGAACCGGGGTGTTTATGAAACCCAGAAGCGTTCCCACCACAAACAAAAACCAATTGGCAGCGGTTACAAATTTGATCATTCGCTGATGAATATCCATACAGTTAAAGCTTTCGGCTCCTCTTTGCCGCCATGGCCAGGTTTCTAAACCCTGCGGCAATGCCCAATCCCAGCCCCACCAGGGTCAGAATCGGCTTTGTTTCAAATTTTCCATCCAGCCAGATCCCGGCAAACAGCCCAAGGAAAATGGCAATGGCCACGGACAGACCGAGACTGCTGTAATATGCAAGATCCCGAATGCTCTTTACTGTCTCTTTTTTCATGTATCCTTCTTTTGGATCTGCCACTGGTATTGAGTGGACATGATCACTATTGGTGAATGTTCCCCTCCTGGACCACAGATCCAAAAAAGAGGCTTTTATCAGGTCAAAACCTGATAGCGTATCCATTCCGATACGCAAAATATTTCATGTGGGTTATTGTCAAATAACCCAAAAAATGTCAAGCAAAAATACGGCTGCCCACCCCTCACCCTTTGCCCATAAACTCAGGAAGGGAAGTTAAATGGAACTAACACATGATTCTTATCAAGTCAATGTCAAAAAAAATTGTGAAGACCGGTTCCAATGCCATATCTATGTCAGGGTCACACTGCCACAACTATGATCCCCGGTTACCTCCCCCACCAGGGCAGCGGGAATACCCCGGTCCTGCATGGCCAACAGGCAATCCTGGATATCTTTCTTTTTCACACTGATGAGAAGCCCCCCGGAGGTCTGGGGATCAAATATGAGATCCAGAACGATTTTATCCATTTGCCCGGGGATCACCACGCCCTGTTCGCAATACCGCCGGTTCCGAAAGGCGCCCCCGGGTACCATGCCCATGGCAGCCCAGATTTTCGCATTTGCAATGATGGGGACATCCCGGGTGAAAAGAGAAATATGCCTGCGTCCCCCCCGGGCCATTTCCAGCAGATGCCCTGCCAGGCCAAACCCAGTGACATCCGTGCATCCCCCCACATCAAACCCGACCATGACTTCAGCCGCGTCCCGGTTCAGGGTGGACATGATTTTCACCATCTGCCGGGTGGTGGCAGCATCGGCAAGCTTGCCCTTCACTGCTGTGGCCACAATACCCGTTCCCACAGGTTTGGTGAGAATGATCTGATCTCCGATGCGGAGGCCGTGATTTGTGAGCACCCGGTCCGGGTGCACCACGCCTGTGACGGACAGGCCATATTTAAATTCAGGGTCATCCACGCTGTGCCCCCCCACCAGGGTGGCTCCAGACTCATGGATTTTGTCAAGCCCCCCCTGCAGGGTCTTTTGGAGAACCTCTTCGGGCAAATCATCACTGGGGAAACAAACAATGTTCATGGCTGTCAAGGGGGCACCGCCCATGGCATAGACATCACTTAATGAGTTGGCTGCGGCGATCTGGCCGAACTCGTAAGGGTCATCTGTGACCGGGGTCAAAAAGTCCAGGGTCTGGATCAAGGCGGTGTCTTTGTTGATGCGGAACACCCCTGCATCATCACTGGTTCCCAGCCCCACAATAAGATCAGGGTGGCCCTTTGCTTCAAGCCCTCCCACAACGCGATCCAGCGTCCCTGGATCAATTTTAGCCGCTCAACCGGCTGCCTTTACCTTTTCGGTTAATCGTATGAGTTCTTTTGATGTCATTGATTGTTCCCTTTATTGGATTTCATAAGTATAGTCCTGTGGCCACGGCAAATCTGCCCGTGGACTTTTCATTGCGGTAAGAAAAAAAACGGTTCGGATTACATTGGGTACAAAGGCCTGTCACCTCAATGTGATCCGTCTGAACCCCCTTTGTCATGAGCTGATCTCTGCTGACGGCCCAGAAGTCAAAATAGTGCTCCCCCTGCCGATATTTGAGGAAGGCCCTGGGTAACTCTTCTTTATAATGGATAAATTCACCACAGCAGGGCCCAAGAGAAGGGCCGATACCCGCTCGGATATCTCCGGGGTCACAGCCAAACTGTTCCACCATCACATCCACTCCCCGACCAATGATATTAACCACACTTCCCCGCCAGCCGGAATGAAGATTGGCCAGCACTTTTTTTACCGGATCAAACAGCACCACAGCCTGGCAGTCGGCCACCTGGATCACCAGAAGTACACCGGGCAGATTGGTCACCACACCGTCGGCCACAGGGAGGGCCAAGGGTGCAGATGGGTTCCCATTTTGCTGGGAAACATTGTCCGGGCTGTGGGAATGTGGACCTGGTATCTCCGGTGCGCTTTGGGTGGCCATGCCATGAGATGTCAAGCCTGCAATCTGACTTTCCCGGGTGAGCACAAGCACATCATTTCCATGGACCTGGTGCAGGTAAAACGCGCGTTCAAACCCCAGATGCCGGACAATACGGCATCGATTTTCCCGGACATGGGTTGCATCATCACCTGTGGATAAGCCCACATTCAGGGAATCAAAAGGGGGCGCACTGCTTCCTCCTCTGCGGGTAAATATACCATGGACAAGATCTGTGTATGGGGCAAGTATGTTAAATTGAATCATATCCATGGAATTCAAACCGCCCGGGTCCATCATGAAAACCGTTCCACAATGCGGTCAATGATAATGGTGGTGGAGATTTCCGATTCCAGCACCATGCGCTCTACCCTGCCCCCGTCCTGTTTCACCGTATCTGCGCCTATGATATCCGCTTCGGCCCAGTCTGCCCCCTTGACCAGGACATGGGGCCTGAGCTCCCGGATCAACTCCCCGGGATCAGGTTCATCAAATATCACCACATGATCCACACAGGCAAGCGCCGAAAGCACCTGGCTTCTGTGCTCCTGGGAGATCACCGGCCGGGATGGCCCCTTGATTCGCCCCACAGAAGCATCTGAGTTCAGACCCAGAACCAGAATATCTCCCTGGTCTGCAGCGGCCTGGAGGTAGGTGACATGGCCTGCATGGAGGATATCAAAGCAGCCGTTGGTAAACACAATGGTGCGTCCCTGGTCCCGAAGG
Organism: uncultured Desulfobacterium sp.; assembly: GCA_937124525.1. Next base: position 2,748 of record CAKZLA010000105.1, on the reverse strand, counting down.
GTCTTTCCCAGCCCAGCCACAGCCTTTCTTTCAATCATTTTAAAATGCCTAATATTCAAAGATATTTTTCCTTTTTAAAGTAAATATTCGGGTTGGTAATGCAAATGTTTGGCCAGTGCCCCATATTCGCGTATTTGGGACTGCGTAGCATACTAATACTATGTGAGCAGATCAAACCTAAGTGAATATGGGATACTGGTCGAATATTTACTTTTTCAAGCCCGGGCAAGCACCAGGACATCCACCGATGCAGCCCCGGAACGGCGTAACACACGGGAGGCTTCCTGGCATGTGGACCCGGTGGTATATACATCATCCACAAGCAAAATGGCATTTCCTTTTACCCGCCGGGGGGATGTAACCTGGAAGGCATTTTTCAAATTCTCCCGGCGGGCCTCCCGGTTAAACCCTGTCTGGGAAGCGGTTTTCCGACACCGTTTCAGCAGGCGATGATCCACCTGCCAGGGCGGGCGGGTTCCGTTGAGCTGTTGCCACTTTTTTTCAAAGTCCCGGACCAGCAGAAAGGCCTGGTTAAATCCCCGTTTGACCAACCGAGAACGATGCAGAGGAATGGGGATGATTTTGTCCATGGGTGATCCGGCAAAATGGGTGCAAAAGGCCATAAATAAAAGGTGGCCCAAAGGGCGTGACAACGCAATCTTGCCATTGTATTTTAATAGATGAATGGCATTGAGCAGAGCTTGTCCATAGGCTCCCACGGCCCGGACCCGCCCAATGTCCGTCAGGGATGTGGCGCAATGGCTGCATGCAAAGCCCGACGGCTTCACCGCCACCAAGGTCCCGGCGCACCGTGTGCACCGGGGGGGATCAAGGGGTACCACTCCTTGGGCCCGGCACTCCAGACAGAAAAAAGGAGAAAAGAGTATATGGAACTGCTCCTGGAGAAAACCCGGGTCCATCCCGGTGGCATGGGTCTGGAACATGGCATCCCTGGGTAACGCACCCATGGATATCCATGGGGTGTCCTCCTGTGTTGCTGGCTCCACCGCCTCGGGGGGAATAAACCCACGGCACCCCATGCACCGCCGGGGAAAGAGGTGATCCACTCCAGACCGCCACAGATAGGCAAGAACTTCCCGGCCCTGGGTTTGCAACCAGCTGAAACTGCAACTGTTGATCTTCATAATAACCGCCACTGGCAGACCGGTATTCTGGACCAGCTCCACCCACAACAAAGATTGAAAATCGTATAATTGCCCGCCGGAGACTCTGCTGTTAGCCAGCACCCAGCACCCAGCACCCAGCACCCAGCACCCAGCACCCAGCACCCAGCACCCAATACATAAACCGTTTTTCACATAAACCGCAACAACTTATCCCCGCTGTCTTAAAACCTCATACATGGCAATGCCTCCGGCCACCGAGGCATTTAAAGAGGTCACCCCCCGGGCCATGGGCAAAGAGAGAAGAAAATCACACTCTTTTTTCACTAAGGGACGAATCCCTTTGTGCTCTCCCCCCACCACCAGGGCAATGTTTCCGGTGAAATCCTCCTGGAACAGCGACTGCTCCCCGGCGGCATCCAGGCCAGCCACCCAGAACCCTTTTTTTTTCAAAGAGCGGAGCAAGGTGGTGGTATTGGTGACAGAATACAAGGGAGCATGCTCCAGGGCCCCGGCCGATGCCCGGGACACGGCAGGCGTGGGGGAAACCGCTCTGTCCCGGGGAAGGAGAATATAATCCACCCCGGCGCACAGGGCCGTGCGGATCAAGGCCCCGAGATTGTGAGGGTCTTCCATGGATTCCAGGATAAGGACAAAGGTATTATTTCCTTCCAGGTCCATCTTGTGCAAGGCGGTTTCTGCCTTTGGCAGGGGCAATGGCCCCACAATGGCCACAATGCCCTGGTGCCGCACACCTGGACAAAGTTGATCCAACTCCTCCGGGGGCAGCGGAACCACGGAAATATTCAACTGACCAGCCTGGTCCACGATGGGCCGGAGCCGATCCCGGGGGGCTGTATCTGCAATGTGAATGTGGTGAAAACGCCTCCTGCTTGTTTTCAGGGCCTCCCGGACGCAATGCACGCCTGCCAGGGCTTCCTGGCCCGCTGCAAGACCACGGGCTGCCATGGGATCTATTTTTTTCACAAATCGGTTTTTGTTTGCTCCAGGGGATTTATCAGCAATATTTTCCCGGGGACCTCTTGGTTTTCTAAAAGGCGATTTTCCCACCCGGTCCCGGGTACTTTTAGGGGGTGTCACACCGTCCCTCCTTTGAGTTTTTCAATGATGGCACCCATCTCTCTGGCCGCCGTGTCCAGGTGGTCATTGACAATAACGTGCTGATAAAGGGGCAGATCATAAATCTCCCTGGCTGCATTTTCAAGACGTCGGGCAATGACGGCATCGGTGTCCGTGCCCCGCTGACGCAGCCGGGCTTCCAGAACCGCCATGGAAGGGGCATTGATAAAGATACTAACCGCCCGGGGATAGGCCTTGCGGATCTGCCGGGCCCCCTGGACATCAATATCCAGCAGCAGGGGATTTCCCTTGAACAGGCCGCTGAGCAGCGCGCCGCGAGCATTCCTGCCGGTCGCTACGGTACGCGGCAGGAGTTTGGAGCCACTTGCGCCTTCCTCTGCTCACAGCATGCGGGTTTCATTATTGGTCAGAATATCCTGCTGGATGGCGGTGCCACGGTGGCGACGATCTGATGGCAAAAGCACCGCCAACATTTTCGCTGAAGGATCAGTTGTTTAACGCGGAGTCTTTGGGCGATCTGGCG
>CAKZLA010000104.1 GCA_937124525.1 uncultured Desulfobacterium sp. | reverse complement strand
TCCAAAGCCCTTGCTGCCCTTTTATATTCGGTAATATCGTTAACGGTGACAATGGCTTGTACGATACACCCATCTTCACCCATAACCGGCTCGGCATTAACCAGCGCCCATCTATCAACCCCTTTATCTTTATCAGGATGCTGCACACCCACAACAATGTTATTTAACGCCTGGGCCTTTGCAAGAGCTTGATTTCCGGGATACTCTTCAACTGCCATCACAGTGCCATCCTCACGGTAAAGATTCCAATTGATCTCAGATAAAGTTTTCCCAATCAATTGGTATTCCTTCAGTCCCAGTAATTCCTCGGCTGCCGGATTGCATGCCAATATTCGCGCATCAAATTTATGAACAATTACTGCTATTTGTATCTTTTGAATTAAAACTCGATATTTCTCTTCATTTTTCTTAAGGTTGCGCAGCATTAACAGGCTGGTCAGTCCATCGCTCAGCCGCCTGCAGATTTCCTTGAACAGCTGCATCTCTTCCTTTGTCCAGATGCGGGGATGGGAGCATTGGTGCAGGCCCAGCATCCATGGTTTATTAATCTTAGGATACAATGCTGTCATAAGTTGGGATTGTATGGCAAAACGATCTATCATTTCCAAAGGCAAAGAATGTTTTAATCCTGCTTTGAATTGTACAGGATCACTGGAGGCCAAGGTGGTTCGTATACATTCTGCAAAGTCTGTATTCATGGGAATAGACAGCCCCATGGCCAAGGCACCGGGGTGTTCCGACCGGGTACGCTCTGCCAGCACATTGATCGAAGCTGCTTCTGGGTCACACGGGTAAAGCATCCAAGCACGGTCACAATCGAAAATTGATAGCATGGTGTCAAGAACATTTTCCACCATCTGCTCATGGTCATCGGCTACCTGGATGGCACGGTTCATTTGATCCATGCATTCAAAGAATCGAAGATGCGCCAGATGCTCCTGCTCAGCCTTCTTGCGTTTGGTAATATCCCTGGCAATGCCCAACACACCGATAAGCCTGCCATTATTACAATACATTGGGGTCTTTATCGTTTCAAGGAGTTCTTTGTGACCATCATCGTTATAAATGACCTCTTCTTCATTCGTGGTGGGTATGTCTGCGGCCATGGCAGCCTTATCTTTTTCCCGGAAAAAATCAGCTAATTTCTTATCTACAAAATCATAATCTGTTTTATTTATAATATCAGATTTCTTTGCACCCAAAAAACGTCCAAAGTTGGAGTTGCAGGACAAATAAACGCCATCCAGATCTTTTAGCCATACAAGATAAGGTATAGTATCAATCAATGTATGCAACAGAGTTTCATTTTCCCTTAACGCCTTTTCTGAATTCTTGCGTTCTTTGATTTCATGTTGTAGGTTAACAGTGCGCTGCTCTACAAGTGTTTCAAGGTGATCCCTGTGTTTTGCAAGCTCGGTCTCCATGAGCTTGTGCTCCGTGATATCATGGATAATAGACCAAAGGAAATCCTTTCCCTTTATTTCGATCTTGCTGCTGGATACCTCCACATGCCGAATGGAGCTGTCTGCCCTTTGATGGCTGAATTCCAGCAAAAGTGACCCGGATGATCTTGTCCTTTTCATTTCTCTTTTCACGTCTTCTGGAGGCAGGGTGTTGATCTCCTGAATGCGCATCTGTTTGAATTTTTCAGCGCTCCACCCATAAAAGTCCATCGCCGCTTTGTTGGCGTTAATTATATTCCCAGTCTCTGGATCTATGATCAGCATGACCTCAACGTTGTACTCAAACAGTTTGCTAAAATCGACTTCATTTCTTTTTAGCTTTTCCTCGGTCCGTCTACCTCCGGCAATGTCACTGATGGCGATACGAAATATTGGCGTGCCGCTGGAATCTTTGGAAAGAGTGGAAGTAAGATTCACCCAGAAAAAGACTCCTGTGTTATTTACCATCCGCAGCTCATCAGACTGCGGCCTGCTGCTATCAATTAGCTTTTTGCAGTGCAGATAGTATAAATTTTGATCTTCTTTGTGGATAAAACGGTTAATCTGTTGTTTGAGAAGTGAGTTCCGGGCTACACCCAGCATGGTTGCGGCAGTTTGGTTGGCTTCAAAGATCAATCCCTGTTCAGAGATGCTGCAGTACCCGACTGGTGCCAGGTCGTACAGGTCAAAATAATGAGTTCGTGATATCTCCAGTTCCGACTGTGCCTGGAGAAGTTTATCATTTTGCATTTCAAGTTTAATTTGATACGTATATAACTTGTAAAACAAATGTCGTATTTCGTCAGGAGAGAGCGATTCTATCTCTTTCAAGGACAGTTCTTCTTTTCCCTGAATGATTTCTTTTGCGCATTTCCTCCGTATAGTAGCATCATGGGGGAAATTAGTTTTTTTGATCATTTATGATGTGCCCCCTCCTTTTATTTCTACATACCATTTCTGGTGACGTATGAAGTCTGAAATTTGGTATATTTTTAGTGATTGGCATAACCATCACCAAATACCAACTTCATCAACAGTGGACATTATGCAAAAACTATTCAAAAAATTCAACCTTTGAAATATCTGATAGCAATTCAGAGTGTCGGGTCTGTGCCCCATACCAATAAATTAGGATCTCCCTTAATTAGAACACAACCCCTACCTTCTAATTGTAAGTTTAATATCCCTTTCAAATTACGGTAAACAAAAATGGCCGAGCTTAGAACCAAGCCCGAAGATTATTTTTTAAGCCTTCAAATTTTGGGGTTGGTCATAAGCTGGGTCTATTTACGGGAGATAGAATTTTATTCATCGCAAGCTACCGTAATGATAGGATTTGATCGTTACTATTAAAATTTCATCACAATATGACCGACCTTATGACCAAGCCCCCAGTTCTCATACGGCTTGTCTTGAAAGTATTTGAGTGTTACCACTTAATTGGGTGGAATATGAGATTTCCAGACATGTGGCCATTTCTATTCAAAACGTGGCAATCTCACCACATCGATACAAAAACCTATTTTTATCAGGAGCTTAGCAGTGCCAACGTTTTCAGACGTGGTGATATCACCACACATCCTCTTTCTTTTTATCTAAGTAACTGTTCATTTGTTTTAATCAAATATTAAAAAAAAGCTTAAAATAAAGTACATTATGAATTTTATTTTTCTGTGGCACTCCCATTGCAATAGACATGATAAAAAAAGAAATACAAAATCAAACACAGTCTCATCGCAAAAGGAGAAAATTATCGCAATGAATTTTTCGTCAAAAATTTCAAGGGAATACCAGACAAAGCTAACAAGTGCAGAAAATGCAGTTCAGGTGGTTAAATCCGGCGATTGGATTGATTATGGTGCCTTTGGTACCAGCCCAGAAACGCTGGATGCCGCATTGGCACAGCGGGTGGACGAACTCCAGAATGTTAAGATAAGAGCACTGGCATTTCCAGGAAAAGCCAAAGTCGCCATAGCGGATAAGGGCCAGGACAGATTAATCTACAACAATTGGCACTTCAGCAGTGGGGATCGTAATAACCATGACAATGGAAATTGCTATTATATTCCCCTTGTATATAATGAAGGGCCTTCCCATTATGAAGGAACGCTCCGCACCGATGTCTGCATGGTACGAACCACCCCCATGGATGCCTTTGGCAACTTTAACTTTGGTGTGGGAAATTCATTCCAGAGGGCCATCATTGAAAATGCAAAAACCATTATTGTTGAAATAAATGAAACCCTTCCCCAGTGCCTGGGCGGTACCGGAGAATCCCTTCACATCTCCGAAGTGGATTACATCGTGGAATCGGACAATAAACCCATTTTAACCATTGGTGCGCCCCCCATCACGGAAATTGACAAAAAAATTGCGGATCACATTGTCTCGGAAATTCGCGATGGTGCCTGTATCCAACTGGGTATTGGTGGATTACCCAATGCGGTTCTTGATTCCATCGCCTCTTCGGGAATAAAAAACTGTGGCCTGCATACTGAAATGCTCACCTCTAAAATGGTTGATTTGATAGAACATGGAGTGGTCACCAACAGTGAAAAGGTAAAGGATCGTTTCAAAACAGTGTTTACCTTTTGTCTGGGGGATCGAGAACTCTATGATTATGCAGATCATAATTCGGCCTTTGCCATGTATCCCGTGGATTATACCAATCATCCTTTCATCATCGCTCAGCAACCCAGGATGTTTTCCTTGAACAGTGCCATTAATGTGGATTTAACGGGGCAGGTGGCATCGGAACAGATGGTTTTCAATGGAAAACCTTACCAGATAAGCGGGTCCGGAGGTCAATTGGATTTTGTAATGGGTACGATGATGTCCCAGGATCAGAAGGGAATCAGTGTCCTTTCTTTGTATTCAACCTACAAGGGGATATCAAGAATCCTTCCTCTTTTGGAAACCGGTTCTAATATAACCGTTCCAAGAACCCTTACCCAATATGTGGCAACAGAATGGGGGGTGGTCAATTTAAGAGGGTTGAGCAACAGCCAGAGAGCTTTGGCGCTTATTTCCATTGCACATCCTGATTTTAGGGAGGATTTGTCCCGAAAGGCCTATGAGATGGGGCTTGTTTCTTATAGGCAAAGACAAGGAAGAAATGATG
>CAKZLA010000103.1 GCA_937124525.1 uncultured Desulfobacterium sp. | reverse complement strand
AATTAAAGGCATATGTGAGGAGAGAAAGATGAAAAATCAAGGGCCTCGAAACATAGGACTAAATTCCATTAAGTCCTATTCGTTTCCCATTACTGCGATAAGCTCCATTTTGCACCGAATAACGGGTGTTTTCATGGTTTTGCTGTTGCCATTTCTACTATTGGCATTTAGTTTGTCTATGCAATGTAGTAGAGATTTTTATTATATCCAAGATCTTTTAATTCATTCACCTGGGAGTGTTTTGGTGTGGATTTTTTTATTCAGGTTAAAGGTGCTTATCTTGGGTTACAGATAAAACCCATTTCTGCTGAAAATTCCATCAACAACTACCAATGGGTTGAAATACATCGAAAAAACCATTTGAAATTCCAAGAGAAATTCATGGGAAAGGTGTTTTTTGTTTACTCCATTAAAGCACAGGGCAAGAGAAAAAAAATTCACAATGTGGAAGTCATTGAGGAGATAAAAACAGAAATTGTACGCCTGGAGGCCTTGTGATGACCACTGACCACAAGGTTATGTTCTCTGACGCCCGGAATTTAAACCTGTTATCCGATGAATCTGTTGATCTTGTTGTGACCTCTCCACCCTATCCCATGATCAGCATGTGGGATGATTTGTTTGCAACCATGAATCCCGAAATTCAACAGGCACTGGATCAAAATTGCGGAAATACCGCCTTTGAGCTGCTGTATCTCGAATTGGACATAGTATGGAAATAACTTGACAGGGTTGTAAAACCATCGGGGTTTGTTTGCATCAACATCGGGGATGCCACCCGCACCATTGGCAAACAGTTTCAATTATATTCCAATCATTCACGAATAACATCTGCATTGACCCAACTTTCATTTCAATCTCTGCCTGTGATTCTCTGGAAAAAGGCAACCAATTCACCCAATAAATTCATGGGCTCAGGAATGCTCCCGGCAGGGGCATATGTCACTTTGGAACATGAATATATAATGGTTTTTAGAAAAGGGGGGAAACGGGATTTCAAAACACCTCGGCAGAAACAAAATAGAAATGAAAGCGCCTTTTTCTGGGAAGAAAGAAATCAGTGGTTTTCTGATACATGGGAGATAAAAGGGGTCAGGCAAAAAATGGGTGGAGGAAAGTTAAGAGAACGGAATGCGGCATATCCCTTTGAGTTGCCTTACCGATTAATTAACATGTATTCTGTAAAAGGAGATACCATTCTTGACCCATTTCTGGGCACCGGGACAACCACTTTTGCTGCCATGGCATCTGAAAGAAATTCATGGGGCTTTGAATGTGATAAACATTTTTCAGATGTCATTGGTGAAGGGTTGAAGAGCTTAAAACAGATATCCAAGAAAACGGTTACCCGGCGAATTGAAAATCATTTTGATTTTGTTAAAGCGTATCAGCAAAATAAAAAAAACTTAAAACATGAAAGCCATGTTTATGGTTTCCCAGTGATGACAAAACAGGAATCTCAGCTAAAATTTAATTTTGTGAAAGATATTTGTTCGTCTGATTTTGCAAACATATCTGTGAGCTACGAAGAGCTGATTGTTTCTGATAAGGTCAGACAGGATACTGTAAAACCTTACCAGGGTTCTGAGTTCTTTTCAGGAAAACAGATGAACCTGTTTGACCTGTAAAAGTGACTGACATTGTTATTAAATTTCCTGCTGGCGCTGGGCCGCGTATTCACACATGCAGGCCAGGGCCCGGACGGCCCGCTCCGGGGATGGGAAGAGAACCGTTTTGTAACTATCTTCACTGGTGCCGTGGAGCATCTCTGACGCGGCATCGGCCATGAGGCTCACTCCGAGTATGGGTTTTTCATATTGTTTAACCAGCTCCTTTACCTTGTCTTTGAAGGTTTGGTCAAAATCCAGCAGGGCTTTTTTCATGGGGATCATTTCGTTTTTGTCAAAATCGGGATCAGACAGGGCCACAGATTCCAGCATTTTATCGCCAAAAATACGTTTCCCATCAATACCCAGATGGATAACGGCATCACACCCTTCCCACTGAAGCAAGGCCTCCATGGCCACCAAGGGGATAGTGATGTCAAATTCCCCCACCACATCAATGGGGTTACCCTTACTCCAGTAATCAGGCAGAAGTTTGTTGAGTTTTTCCAGGATGGTTTCAGGCAAATCGGGAAGCTCAAGCCCGTTTTCATTGCACAGATCTGAAGTCACAACACCCCACCCACCCCCCAATGTGACAATACCCACCCGGTTGCCTGGGGGCAGAGGCAATGAAGAGAATACAACAGAGGCATCCACCATCTCCATGGGTTGCCGCACCTGGATAATACCCGCCTGGCGGCAGGCCGCATCAAACACCACCCCATCGGATGCCATGGCACCGGAGTGGCTGCTCGCGGCCCTGGCACCGGCAGAGGTGCGTCCCCCCTTTAACATCACCACCGGTTTTTTTCTGGAGAGCCGGGAGGCGACGTTGAAGAATCGGTGACCATCTTTGATACTTTCAAGGTAAAGCACCACGGTTTGGGTCTTTTCATCCATTTCAAAAAGATCCAGATAATCTTCCACTGTGATCATGGCTTCGTTGCCAGAGCCACTGTAAACACGCATGCCAACCCCATGTTTTTCTGCAAAATTGAGTAGCTGAACCCCCAGATTACCCGATTGGGAGACCAGGGCCGTGGTACCCGGAGTGGGATGGGTGTGGGAGCTGGTGCAGAAAAATTTTTTGTGGGGTGAGCAAATCCCCATGGTATTGGGACCAAGGATAATGATGCCTGCCTTTGCCGCCGTTTGAACGATTTTTTCTTCCAGAATTCTGCCTGTCTCTCCTGTTTCACTGAAACCAGAGGTGATCAGCAACATTCCTTTGATCCCCTTTGCTTTAAGTTGGGGAATCAGATCCAATACCAGGGTGGCGGGAAGGGTCACCACTGCCAGATCCACCGATTCCTTGATATCTGATAATTGCCCATGCACCGGTCTGCCCAAAATATGCCCCCCCCTGGGGTTGACCATGTAAATTTTTCCTTCATATCCACCACTGATGGTGTTGCTTGGCAGAAGATTCCCCCATTTACCAATGGTGCCGGATGCCCCCACAAATGCGACAGAATTGGGGAAAAAAAGCTTGCTTAACTGTTTTTTATCAATGGGAGGGCGGGTGTTTATTTTTGGCTTTGGTGACCCAATTTTCACAAGGGCATCAACCCCCACAAGATCTCCTGTTGCCGTGGCAATGAGGGGATTGATATCAATCTCTTGGATTTCCGGGCATTGGATGGCCAGTTGGGAAAGCCCCATGAGGGTAAGCTTTAGCTTTTCAAAATCCACAGGTGCTTCCCCTCTGAAGGGTCCCAGAAGGCTTTTTCCTGAAATTTCAGACACCATGCTCACGATATCTTTATCGGAAAGGGGGGCCAGACGGAAAGCAACATCGTGAAGGGCTTCGGTGTAGATTCCCCCAAGGCCAAAGATGATCACCGCCCCGAAGTGTGGATCCCGGAACATGCCAGCCACAAATTCGCGTTTTCCCTGTATCATGGGTTGAATCAACATCCCTTCCAGTTCTGCCGGTGCATTTTCAAGTATCTCCGTGGCAGCCTGTTGCACGGTTGCAGGGGAAGAGAGTCCAGGTTTAACCAGACCCAGTTCAGACTTATGGGCAATGTCGCTGCCGCACCCCTTTAGTACCACTGGAAATCCCATGGTTTTGGCAACATTCTGGGCCTCCTGTGGGGTGCGTACCATATTATTTGAAACTACGGGGATGTCAAATACTTGAAGAATGTCGTTGGAATCCTTTTCCGAAAGAATGGAGATTCCTTGTGCCATGGCAATGGTTATTTTTTGTTGAATCAAGTCAGGTTGGTTCATATCTCAACTCCCTTAAAAAGAATATTATTGATCTGATCTGTAACAGCAACTGTGTTTAAATTTCGGTTGAATATAATGGCATCCAGGCAAGCATGTTCAATGGAGCCAACCATCACCTTGAGCAACAGGTGGGGTTCAATTTCTTTTTTGATCTCTCCCTTCGCCATGCCCTTAATGATGATCTCATGTATGGATGTCTCAATGGACATCATCGCGGCATGGGCATTGGATTGAAAATATTCTGGGCTGTTTCTCACTTCAAGAAGCAGTATTCTGCCAAATACTCTGTTTTTCAGGTAGGCTTTGGTGGTGGTGGAGATGAAGACATTTAATTTTTCAACGGTGGTGCTTTTTTTGTTTATTTTTACTGCAAGTAACTGTTGAAAGATCGTTATATTTTCTTCAAGCAGCTCAAACAGGAGATCTTTTTTATCCTTGAAATATTTATAAATTAATCCCTCCGTGACCCCGGCTTCCCGGGCAATATTTGCCGTGGTGATGGCGTTAAAATTTTTTTGCTCCAGAAGGCAGGAGAGAGATTTCAATATTTTGGTTTTTCCGGGGGGGGGATGTGGGTTCATTATTTTATTATCCATAATCCATTGGATGTCTCATTCGTTTGTTTTTATATTAAAAAGCAGTACTGGGTATTGGGTGCTAACAGCAACTGCTTTTTCAATCTTCGTTGTGTCGGTAGCTCGACATGGTCTTTTGCAACATTTAATCGGGTGAGTGAAATTTACTCACAATTTTTATTCAAGTCAATGCATTTTTGTTTTTCCTTGCGTCACCATGGTTTGTGGAACAGGATTTAACCCCTGGGTAATGTCAGCACAAAATTGTGCGGTTGAATTTTTTCTTGACATCATCCCTTTTTAGCAATAATTAATTTGGCGAGAGTGAAAAAGTTTGGTTTTATCAAAAACTTAACATCTTTAATACGACCCCAAAAGTACCTTACCGTATCTTGGAAAAGAAACCTGTAAATGGGGAACGCTCTAAAAAAGTGTAAATTATTTTTGAAGAATGCCAAAAATTTAAACAATATTTGGCATCCTTCATATCATCCCAAAAGTACTTTACACTTTTCCAAGGACAAGCACCGTAAAATGGGCAGTCACCTTGTGAAAGTATAAAGCAGGAATGAAGGATGCCCAATATTTTCGCAAAATCAGCCTACAACGCTTGATCATCAAGCAAAAGGAGACATCCACATGATTGAAATAAGGTTCCACGGGCGGGGAGGGCAGGGGACGGTGCTCGCGTCCACTTCCCTGGCCAAAGCTTTTTTTGATTCTGGATATCAGGTTCAGACCTTTCCACTGTTCGGGGTTGAACGGAGGGGAGCGCCGGTGGAGGCTTTCTTGAGAATTTCCAAATCTGATATCCTTGTTCGCAGCAATGTTTACACCCCGGATCATCTGGTGGTCATGGACAGTAAGCTGCTCACAGCCGTTGATGTCACCCGGGGCGTTAAAAAAGATGCAATAATACTGATTAACGCTGTGGAACAGCCAAAGGATATGACACCATTCAAAGGGTTTAAAGTGGCCGTGGTGGATGCCGCCGCCATTGCATTGGAAAATGGTCTGGGAAGTCGGACCCGGCCCATCATCAACACCGCCATGTTAGGTGCCTTTTCCCGGGTGATGGCAACGCCTGATATGAAATACATTGAAAAGGCCATCTTAAATGAAGTGCCGGTGAAACAAGCCCAAAATGTGGCTGCGGCACAACAGGCCTACGGTGCCGTAAAATTTTTGGGTGATAAATGAATGAATGAATGAATGAATGAATGAATGAATGTCTGGCTTACCAGCATTTTTATATATCATACATGGCAGTAAATACCTGCTATAATGAAAGTTGGAACTCTTATTATTCAAGACCATTAAAGGGTGTTGGAACAACTGCTATTTTAAATGATAAAATCAAGTATTTATACCAATATTGACGTTTTGAAATGTAACATATTGAAATAATTAATATTTTAAAAATACTTTTCAACACTCTTTATTAGACAGAGTTTCATATAAACCCACATGGCTGTAAGCACCAGCCACAACGAAAAATGAAACTCTAATAATATCAGTATGTTGGGCGGAGTTTCATATAAAAAAACACAGGGAGGCTCAATGGAATCCCAGTCAATTGTGAAAGAAAAGCCAAAGGTCCATGGATTAAAGAATAACGTATCGTTATACATCTCCAAATCCCATACAAGCTCCAGAATAAATAAGACCGGTTCCTGGCGTTTTGCCCGACCGGTTTATGAAAATAAAATCGCTCCTTGCAGTGCATCCTGCCCGGCAGGCAACCATATCCCCAAAGTGGTCACGCACCTTTCCATGGGAAACCACCACGCCGCATTCCGGGCATTAATCCAGGAAAACCCCTTTCCAGCCACCTGTGGCAGAGTGTGTTTTCATACCTGTGAATCGGCCTGTAATCGTGGGTCCCAGGACCAGGCTGTGGCCTTCCGATGCCTGGAGCGATTTATCGGAGACAAGGCCATATCAGACACCTTTTCTCTGGATATTGCTTCACTTCCCGTTAATGGTAAAAGGGTTGCAATATTGGGTGCAGGCCCTGCAGGTCTGTCGGCAGCTTATTTTTTCACTCGCCTGGGATTCTCCTGCGAAATTTTTGAATCCACAGACAGGCCAGGCGGGGTCATGCAGTGGGGGATTCCCTCCCATCGTCTGCCAAAATCAATACTAAACCATGAGATTGACAGAATTTTTAACATGGGGGTTAAAATTCATTACAATCATTCCCTTGATGCTGAATTCATTGCCTTAGCCCACCATAATTATGATGCTGTTTTCATCAGCCCCGGCCTGTCGGTTCCTTTAACCATGGGGATTGAAGGGGAAGCCCATATCCACCAGGGACTGGCACTTTTAATGGATATCCAGCAAAAAATAATGGGGCCTAAACAGGGCAGGCTGGCGGTGATCGGTGGTGGCAACACCGCCATTGACGTGGCAAGATCCCTCAAGCGCCTGGGGGCTGACCCGGTGATCGTTTATCGAAGACGAAAACAGGATATGCCCGCCTTTGACGAGGAGATTTGGGAAACCGAAAAGGAGGGTATTGACATCCTTGAATTGAAATCCCCAGTGGCTGTGCAGGAAACCGCCGAAGGTCTTCTTCTTAAGGTGATAACCATGTCACCTGTGGCAGAGAAAGACGGTGATGGACGAACCCGGGTCATACCCGTTGAAAATATCACTGAAACAATGGTGTTCAGTGAAATTTATTCGGGCATTGGTGCTGCGTGCCATGATGCTTGGCACCTGGAAAACCATGCTTCCACAATCTGTCTTGACCATGTAAAATTTGATGCTCATAAGATTCCCATTCTTTATGGAGGAGATTGTGTCAATTCAACTCAAAGTGTGACCCACGCCATTGCATCTGGTAAAGAGGCCGCCATTTCTCTGTCTGCATTTTTTAATTCCGGCATTGATATGGTTCAAAAGACGGTGGACAACTGCCGGGTGGGTGCGGGAAAAGCCCTTTCCATGGAAATCTATCTCAATGGCCAAAGAAAAAATGATTCAAGCCATGTGGTGGTGGATACTGAAATCAACCGCGATTATTTTACATCAGCACCGAGGATTGACCCCGGACATATCCTGCCCGAAACGGCGGTAACATCCTTTGATGAGGTGGAAAAAAGTTACACCGAAGAAGAGGCCATGGCAGAGGCCCAGCGCTGTTATCAATGTGGATTTTGCAATGAATGTGATAACTGCCGGATCTTTTGTCCGGAAATTTCCATCACAAGACAAAATGGCAAAAAGGTGATTGATCTGGATTATTGCAAGGGGTGCGGGGTCTGTTCGGTGGAGTGTCCCCGGAACGCCATCACCATGAAGGAGGAAAAATGAAGCAGGTGATTGAAGGCAGCCATGCCATTTCTGAAGCGGTGAAGCTTGCCCGGGTGGACGTGGTCTCCGGGTATCCCATCACCCCCCAGACTCATATAATAGAGGCCATTTCTGAATATTGCGCCAGTGGCGAAATGAAGGCTAAGTTTATTCCCGTGGAAAGCGAACATTCGGCCATGGCAGCCGTTGTGGGGGCCGCAAGCACCGGGGTCCGCACCTTCACCGCCACCTCATCCCATGGCCTTGCCCTGATGCACGAGATGCTCCATTGGGCATCCGGAGCCAGGCTTCCCATTGTCCTTGGGGAGGTGAACCGGGCCCTGGGACCGGGATGGAATATCTGGATGGACCAAAGTGATTCCCTGGCCCAGCGGGACACCGGGTGGATACAGCTCTATTGCGAAAACGGCCAGGAGGCCCTGGATACCACCCTTTTTGCCTTTCGTCTGGCAGAGCTTGTGAACCTGCCGGTGATGGTGGTCATTGATGCCTTTTTTGTCTCCCACACCTTTGAACCGGTGTCCATACCAGAACAAATACAAGCGGATGATTTTCTACCCCCCTACGAGCCCCGTATTGCCCTTGATCCTGACAATCCCTTTGCGTTGTTTCAGATGGCGCCCCCCAATGTGTACATGGAGATGCGCCAAAGCATCCATCATGCCATGGAACATACCCTTGATATTTACGATGATGTGGAAGATGAATTTAACGCCATATTTCATAGACGATACGGCATGGTTGAGGAAATTAACTGTGAAGATGCAGATATTATATTGGTGACAACGGGATCAGCCACCAGCACAGCCCGACAGGTTCAGATGGACATGGAAAAACAGGATGAAACATTTGGCATTTTAAAAATCAAAACATTTCGTCCCTTTCCCGGAGAAGCCATTCGCCGGGCATTGAAAAATTCCAGAAAAGTGGCGGTGCTGGATCGAAATTTTTCCTTTGGTTCCGGCGGCATTTTTGCCCAGGAGATCAAAGGAGCCCTGCAACCCCTATCCCATGGACCCGTTGTATTTAACTACATTGCAGGGCTTGGGGGACGGGACATCACCCCGGAGATTATTTCGGAAGTTTATTTTAAAACCCGGGACAGGGAGCTGCCCCTTGCCGGAAGTGAATGGCTGGGGTTGCTCCCCCATGAAGAACTTTAAATCAGGCACGGTTTTAGTTTCGCATTTTTATATGAAACTCCGTCCAAAGTTCTGGAATGATTAGAGTTTCAATTTTCGTTGTGGCAAGTGGTTACTGCCATGTATGTTTATAATAAACTCCGTCCAATGATTTGTAATAACTGGAGTTTCGATATTTGTTGTGGGCAGGCCAAGTCCCCAATAGGGTCTTCCCGTGGCGGTTATAGGAATTTATATATATGCAAAAACTTAATATATCTGATGTTGATTTTGCAGAACCCGGAAATATGAGCTGTCCCGGATGCGGTGCCAGCATTGCCATGAATCTGGCCTTAAAGGCCCTGGGTCAGGACACCATTCTGGTGATTCCCGCCTGTTGCTGGGCCATTATTGCTGGCCCCTATCCCATGTTATCTTTAAAGGTGCCTATTCTTCACACCGCCTTTCCATCGGCGGCGGTGACCGCAAGCGGGGTTCGGGCAGGACTTGACATGAAGGGGGATACAAAGACCACTGTTGTGGCCTGGGCCGGGGATGGCGGCACCTTTGATATCGGTATCCAGTCCCTGTCCGGGGCCGCCGAACGAAACGATGATATCATCTTTGTGTGCTATGACAACGAAGCGTACATGAACACCGGGGTACAGCGAAGTTCCTCCACCCCCTATGGCTCCCGCACCACCACCACACCGGGACAGGGCTGGAAAAAAACCCGGAAAAAAAATATGATTGAAATCATGGCGGCCCATGGCATTTCCTATGCAGCCACAGCCAATATCGCCTACCCCGAAGATCTTATCCGAAAATTTAAAAAAGCCCGGGACCTGAAGGGGGGGACGCGGTTTATCCACGTCTATGCCACCTGCACCACGGGATGGGGTGCCCCATCGGAATATGCCGTTAAAATTGCTCGACTTGCCACCCGGTGCAATATGTTTCCCCTGTACGAGGTGGAAGAGGGCACTACCTACACCCTCAATGAAAAGGGGGATACCCCGGTGGATGCCTACCTCAATCTCCAGGGACGCTTTAAACACCTTTCCAAAGAAGACAGAAATAGTATTCAGGCCCAGGTGGACAGGGATTTTTCATTGCTGAAAAACAAACTGTCTGCTTGATGTCCGGGCTTATGCCAGAGATGACAGGCGATCAGTTCATTGAAAAATTTATTGAAATAAAGCCTGATGTAAAGGCTATTATATGTTCCGGGTACAGTTCCCGGACAAGCAAGATGGATGCGGCCGGGCTGGGGGCCGCCGCCTATATCATGAAGCCCTTTGAAATATCCCTTCTGGCAGAGACGATTCGGAAGGTATTGGATACAACAGGGGACTCTTTAATATGATTGCTTTATTGTCTGTCCTTTAATTTTTATAACACCATTACCTGAATTCAAAATTTAATCAATAAGCGTTTTTAAATCCAGGTCCGGCACTATAGTAGCCTAATCCAAAATGGATGGGATCAATGCCCAGGTTGCACATGAATGGCCGATGTTATGAAAAATTGTTTTTGATTATTGTTTCTTGACAGCAATGGGGATACCTATAAAATTAGGCTCGGCTCCAAGGGGGTCTTGTTATCCACAAAGCAGCCTGAAAAGAGGAACAGCATTGAAATTTATTTTAAACAACCAAGCCACCCTGCTGGGGCTTAAGCCGGAAACCGCTAATTGGATTAAACACCATCTGACCTTATCAAACCCCAAGTATGAAGATGCTCGAAAAATGGGGAGATACACGGCAAATATACCAGAAAAGTTAGCCTTTTTTACCGACCTTGAAAACGGGCTTCAGTGTCCCCGGGGCTTTTCTGACCGGGCCTACCGAATTTGCAGACAAAGTGAAGACAAGGTGGAGGTGGAAGACCATCGACGGGTGCTATCCCCCATTAATTTTAAATTCACCGGCACGCTCAGGGAATACCAGGAGATGGCCGTATCCGAAATGATTCGTCATACCCACGGCACCCTTTCAGCTCCCACCGGTAGCGGCAAAACCATAATGGCCCTTGCCATCATCGCCCGGCAGAAGCAACCCACCCTCATCATCGTCCATACCCGGGAGCTTTTAAACCAGTGGATCACGGCCATTGAACGGTTTTTGGGTATTCCATGTGATGAGGTGGGTATCCTGGGCGGTGGAAAACTTAAGCCGGGAAAAATCATATCTGTGGGACTGGTCCAGACCTTAAAGAATAAATGGCCAGTTATTATGAAACAAGTGGGTCATGTGATTGTGGACGAGTGCCATAAATGTCCTGCCAGGACCTTCACGGATGTTATTACAAAATTTGATGCAAAATTTTTCATGGGGTTGTCCGCCACCCCCTGGCGACGGGACAAATTAACCCCGTCTATCTATTTCCATCTGGGAGAGCAGCGCCATCAGGTGCCCCAGGAACAATTATTTGAAGATGGGAACCTGATAAAACCCCGGGTAATCCCCCGGGAAACCCAATTTGAGACCCTCACCGACCCTGGCCGGTGTTACAGCTTAATGATGAAAGAACTCTCCCAGGACCTGGAACGAAATCGGCTCATCTGCAGAGATATCTCCATGGATAAAAATACGGGTATAAAACTGATATTGTCCGATCGCCGGGAACATTGCCATGAACTGGCAAAAATTCTTGAAACGGATTTTGGCCTTCCATCCATTGTGCTCACCGGCAGCACACCCGCCAGGGAACGCGAAGAGATTATTTCTTCTCTAAAGGAGACTCCGTCTGGCACCTTGATTTCAACCATTGCGCTTTTATCCGAAGGATTTGACCTTCCCCAGTTGTCCACCCTTTTTTTGTCCACCCCCATCCGTTTCAGTGGAAGACTGATGCAGTGCCTTGGCAGGGTCCTCCGTCCTTCACCGGGGAAGGAAAAAGCAACGGTATATGATTATGTGGATACCCAGGTAGGGGTTCTTTCCAACGCCGCTGCAGCCCGGGAACGGGTCTATATGGATCTTTTTGGCACAGGATTCACACCCTCAACAGACGTCTCCATGGAATGCGCCAATTGTTTAAACCCTGACTGATGGCTTTCCATGGCTTTGATGATGGTTCGGGTATTTTTGCCCGGCTTGCCATCCCCCATCACGGTATCGTTAATCTTAACCACCGGAACAATTCCTTTGTTGGTTCCGGAAATAAACACCTCCCCGGCTTTGAGCAGTTCATCCAAATGAAGCGTCCTGAATTCAATGGGAAAGCGTTTTTCTGCCAGGGATAAAATTACGCTTCGGGTAATACCTTTAAGTACGCCAGCGTCTGCAGTGACAAGGGTGTTTTTAATGAATGCAAAGAGATTGCTGGTGGTGCCTTCGGGAATGTACCCGTCACGGTCCATGAGAAGGGCTTCCATGGCATTTTGCTCCCGGGCTTTTTTAAGGGCCAGGGTGGCAGCAATGTAGGAGATGCTTTTAGCGCCGGGAATGGAACGTTCTGCAAGGGTGATGATCACCTTGACCCCTTGGGTGTACCAAGTGGGGGGGATGGATGGAATCTGGCTCACCAGCACAATGAGTCTGGGGTTTCCTTCGGGGGTCATGAAATCCGTGCTGGAACCGCCGGTGATGATCACCCGGATGTTGGCATCCCCCATGCCGCAATTTCGTTCCAGGGTTTCCAGGATTATTTCTTTAATATCTCTTCCGGTCCATGGCAGGGTGAGACCAATTTTTTCCGCGGAGACTTCCAGTCGAGCGATGTGTTCCTGGAGAAAATATGGCATACCATTAAAGGTTCTCATGAGGTCACATACCCCAAGGCCCCTTAAAATGGCAAGGTCATCCACAGGAAGAACGGCTTTGTCCGCCTCAACAAAATTTCCATCCACATAATATATATTTTTTTTGTGCACCGTTTTTAACTCCGATGATAATGCTATTATCCCAATACCCGGGAGACAATCTCATAAACATCCCGGGAAAGCCCCTGGACGTCATGGATTCTTTGCAATTGATTTTGCATTAACCCCCGCCGGGCCGCATCATACCGCTTATATCGGTTAAAGGCTGAGACCATGCGGGCCGTAACTTGGGGGTTGATTTTATCCAGGTGGATGATCTGATCGGCAAAGAATCGATACCCTGCACCATCGGCCTGGTGGAACACAAAGGGGTTGGTCATGCCAAATACACCGATGAGGGATCGGATGCGATTGGGGTTTTTCCAGGTAAAATCAGGGTGAAGGCACAATGATTTAATATTTTCAAGGGTGCCTGGCCGTGTGGCAGAGGCCTGCACACTGAACCATTTATCCATGACAAGGGAATCTGTGCGCCATTTTTCATAAAATTTTTCCAGAGCAGGCTCTGTCAATGGTGAGTCCATGTCACACAAAAGGGTCAGGGCAAAAATTTCTTGGGTCATATTCCCCGCAGACATAAAATGCTGGTGAATGATCTCCTGGCTGGCAGGGGTCCCCAGGCTTGCCACATAGGATAAGGCTGCATTTTCAAGGCTTCTATGAGCCATGGCCCTTTGGGATAAATCTTTGGGATCTATTGATGAACAGGTGTCAATAATTTCCATCAACGGTGCTTCAAGTGCCCTGGCAATGGTTTGCTTCAAAAACTGCCTGGCCCAGTGAATGGCATCCACATCAATGATTTTATATTTTTCACCAACCTCGTTCTCATCGGGAAGGGCGATGGTCTTTGCCGTTAATGCACGGTCAATACCGGGATCTTGCAATGCTTTTTTAAAGGCCTGGATCAGGTGGGAAGAGACCTTGGGGACCCCATGATTTTGAAAGGTGGAAATAAGGGTGTCAAGCTCCCGGAAATAGAGCTGTTGGGCCGCATCCCAGCGATTAAAGGCATCGGTGTCATGGGCCATGAGAAAGGCAAGCTCTTCATGGGTAAGATCGGTTTCCATGATCACAGGGGCGGAAAATCCCCGGAACAGAGAGGGGATTGTCCCCGGTGGAACTTCCTCAAAGATCCAGTGTTTTTCTGCTGATTTCAGTTCCAGGAGGGTGTGTTCCGGTGGGGTGATATCATTGCCGTGCCTGTCCATGAGCCCAAATCGGATGGGAATGTGAAGCGCTTCTTTGTGTTCTTGATTGTGGTCCGGAGGCGTTTTTTGGGAAATGGTCACGGTGAGTTGCCGAGTGTTTTCATTGTAGCTGCGACGGATGCTGATCCGGGGGGTGCCGGACTGGGAATACCACAGGCGGAAGCGGGAAAGATCCACTCCACTTACATCTTCCATGGTCTGGACAAAATCCTCAGTGGTGACAGCCTGTCCGTCAAAGCGTTGGAAATAAAGATCCATGCCTTTGCGAAAGTTATCTTTGCCAAGGATTTCAAAAATCATGCGAATCACCTCGGCTCCTTTTTCGTACACGGTCATGGTGTAGAAATTATTCATTTCTATGTAGGATTCCGGACGCACCGGATGGGCCATGGGGCCAGCATCTTCTGGAAACTGAAGGGTTCTCAAGTTTTTTACATCCGAGATGCGCTTCACGGCCCGGGAGTTTAAATCTGCGGTGAACTCCTGGTCCCGGAATACGGTCAATCCCTCCTTTAAACTCAGTTGAAACCAGTTCTGCAAGGTCACCCGATTGCCGGTCCAGTTATGAAAATATTCATGGCCAATGACCCCCTGGATGTTCATGAAATCCTGGTCAGTTGCCGTTTCCGGGCGGGCAAGGACATATTTTGAATTAAAGACATTAAGCCCCTTGTTCTCCATGGCCCCCATGTTGAAGTCATTCACCGCAACGATCTGGTAGAGGTCCAGGTCATACTCCCGGCCAAACCGCTGTTCATCCCATGCCATGGATTGCTTTAAAGATGCCATGGCATGGGCGCATTTGTCTTTGTTTTCTGCTTCCACATAAATGTGAAGGGTAATATCCCGGCCCGAACAGGTGGTGAAGGTGTCTTTAATGCACACAAGATCCCCGGCTACCAGGGCAAAAAGATAACTTGGTTTTTTAAAGGGGTCGTCCCATTTTACATAATGGCGGTTATTTTTAAGGTCTCCTTTTTTTACCGCATTGCCATTGGAGAGCAACACAGGATATTCGTCCCGATCAGCGGTGAGAATACAGGAAAAACGGGTCATGACATCGGGGCGGTCGGGAAAACAGGTGATTTTTCTGAACCCTTCGGCTTCACATTGTGTACAGAAGGTGCCACTGGATTTATAAAGACCTTCCAGGGAGGTGTTTTGCTGGGGTTTTAAACGATTTTTAATCTCCAGGGTAAATACCTCTGGCACCCTGTTCAGTTTAAAATAGTCTTTTCCAAGTTCATATTCACCGGGTAGCAACACCATATCGCCTGCAACTACGTGGAGGATATCAGGTTCGTTACAATTCAGTACCAGGGGCGTATGTTCCCCGGCCTGTTCCTGGTTTCGTCGAATTTTCATGAATGAGGTGAGAATAACCTCCGCTTCATAAAGATCAAACTGGAGATCAATACTATCAATCCAGTATGCCGGGGGCCTGTGGTCTTTGAGATATTTCGGTTCGTGTTTTTTCATAGTAGGGGTAAATTATTATTGAAAACAGTTTTTGTCAAAGGGAAAGAAATCAAATCCATTGAGTTTTTCTCCAATTTATGTCAGATAAGATACTTTGAGAAATAGAAAATAAATTTGTCAATGAATCAGGAGAATCATAAAATGAGCGATTATTCAGATGTTACGCTGTTCAGTGGGGGACACCGGGGAGCCGAGGCAGAATTTGGAATGCTTGCAGAAAAATTCGGTCTCAATGAGGTCAATTTTTCCTTTGAAGGCCATAATATTCAACGTACTCGGGGTATGAAAATTCTTTCCGCTGATGAGCTCAAAAAAGGGGACATCAGCATGGACATTGTCTCTGCCCGCATGGGGAGAAAATTTTCCCGGGTGGATAAGATCAGAAAGGTGTTCCAGTCCATTTTTCACATGGTTAATAATGGATACCAGGTATTTGTGGTGGGCTGGATTCTGCCAGACAAGACTGTAAAGGGGGGTACTGGATGGGGCGTGGAGCTGGCCCGTCTGTTCAATCGTCCGGTATTTGTCTATGAGCAGGATCGCCGGGCATGGTTCTCCTGGATTGACAATAGCTGGCAGGAGGTGAATCCCACCATCAGCCATAAAACCTTTGCTGGTACCGGTACCCGGAACCTCACCGAGGATGCAAAAAAAGCCCTGGGGAAACTGTATACAAAATCATTTGAAATTTAAGTTTAACCCAAACAGGTCTCCAGAGTCATAAGTTCTCATAATTTCTTGAAATCATTGTGATCAATCCCGTCAACAACCCTTGAGCTAAATACTCAGGGGTTTTCTTGCCGGGTTTTTATAAATTTGCAAGACTCGAAAAGGCAAAACGCACCGGGAACTTATGACTGACTGAAGAGAACAGGTACAATTTATGAAAAATATACTGATAACCGGTGGAAGTGGATTTATAGGATCTAATTTCATACGATACCT
>CAKZLA010000102.1 GCA_937124525.1 uncultured Desulfobacterium sp. | reverse complement strand
ACATCTTTAAGAATCTTTTTTTCAGTCTTTCCCGACCGAACCACCAGGAGGGTAGCGTCCACCAGCGGTGCCATGAGCAAGGCATCCGAAGCCGGCATGACCGGTGGTGAGTCCACTACTATAAAGTCAAATTTTTGTTTCAGCACGCCCATAAGAAACGGAGCACGGTTGGATCCAACCAGCTCTGATGGGTTGGGAGGCACTTTTCCCGAAGGAAGAACCCAGAAATTATTCGTCTCCGTCTGCACCAGAGCATCCTCCACTGCAGCATCAATGTACTTCAGTGCCTTTGCCGGACCGAGATACTCGTCCAGCACCCTTTCCAGATCCATTTTATTCGGCACTGAATTTTTCATCCCATTAGAATAAATATCTTTAAATACAAAAGTACCCTGGGTAATGCTGGAGGCTGCCTGAATAGACTCAATGGTGTGAACTGCCAACGTTTTACTCAAATTGTTTTTAGAAACAAGTCCCATGGAGAGCAGAACGCTCCCAAGCCTCAGCACCGATTTTTTCTGGGTGCCCAAGGCCAGTTTCGCCTCCTGTGCGGTCAATAATTTGCTTCTGACAAGGGTGTTGGCCAGCTTTTTAGCCTCAGGACGGTTTTGCCAGAAGATATCGACGATATATCCTTTGTTGAAAAAAAACGAGACCTTATTTTCACTCCCCTGTATCAATGCTTCACCGGTTCGTTTCTGAAGCTTTATCAATTGCAGAATATCACCAATGGCATACGCTTCCAGACTCCCCTGTGTCAGACGAGCCCCCAGTGTATGACTGATGAGTTCGGACAAACCCGTGTTATTTCTCAATTCAAAATGCCCCGTCAACCGGGGCCGCCGCAAATCTCCATCCACCAGAAGTACCCGGCTGCCGGTCTGGGCCATGGTCAAGGCCAGATTAATGGCCGTATTAGTTTTACCCTCCGAGGCCACCGACGAGGTTAGCAGCACAGAATCCAGAGGCTTATCCATGGCAGAAAAATACAAATTGGTGTGAAGGGTGCGATAGGCTTCTGCATACCGGGTGCTCGCGGGATAATCCAGGAGCAGATGGTTCAAATGTGGGGTTTTCTTTTTTCTTTTAAACAGCACGATCATGCTCCATAGGTTTTTGCCCCGTCAGCTTCTGGGATCACCGAAAGCACCGGGATATCAGATAATTGATGAATATCGTCCTCGGTTCGCAGGGTCTGGTCCATATATTCCAGCAAAAAGGCCAGTCCCACACCGGCCATAAGACCAAGTACAAGGCCAAGCAACAGGGTGCGACGCTTGTTCGGCGCAACAGGATAGATGGCCGGGATGGCTGTTTCCACTATGCGGATGTTTGATGCCACGGTATTGCTTAGAATGTCCGATGCCTTTACCCGTTCCACCAGTGCATTGTAAAGATTCTGGCTGATATCCACATCCCGCTTGAACATGCCATATTCAAGCTCCTTACCCGAGGTTTCCAGGGCATCGGACTCAAACTCTTTAATGGTTTTTTCCAGCACATTTTCTCGGGCCATCAGCACCTTTCTCTGGGACTCCAGATTGCTTCGCTCCTTTTTCAATTCTGCGGTCAATTTGGCATCGGTTTTGGCCATTTCGTCCTTGATCTGGATAATTTTGGGGTGCTTGGGTTTATACATTTTATCCAGCTTGGCATATGTCATCTCAAGGTCAATTCGTTTCTGGTAAATGGTGTCGATCAATGGGTTGCTGAGCAGGGATCGGACATTGGCAACGGCCTGGGGGGTTCCCAGGTGACGGGCCAGCTCTGCAATCTTGGCATCCAGTTCCACCCGTTTATTCCGGGTCTCCAGATATTTGTTGTTAAAATCAGAAATTTTCTGGGAAGCCATGCTCTGCTTGCCCTCAATGGAAAAGACCTTACTTTCCTTTTTAAACCCAAAGAACCGTTTTTCATCCTGTTCCAGCTTTTTTTTCAGGGAGTAGAGCTCGTTGTTCAGCCATTCCATGGTCTCTTTGGACGCTTCCATGCGATTGACCATATTAAATTCGATGTACTGCCGGGCCAACGTGTTGGCAATATCCGCCGCCGTCCGGGGATTTTGGTCTTTAACCGAAATATTGAGCAGCAGCGTCTCATCCAGGCGATCAACACTTATCTTTGAACGAATCATGCTCACCAGCTGACTGTGCTGTTCTTCTGTAGTTAAAATTCGTTTTTCAATGTTCAATAATTTTCGAATATTTTCCTTAAGCATGCGGACAAACGCTTTCACTGGACTGATTTCAAGGACCTGCTGCTGTTGTTCCCCCAGGTGCAGAGCGTTGATCACCCGTTCGATCACCGGGGTAAAGGTGATCAGTTTATAATGGGTGTCAAACTCCATGGTCTGGGCAATTAATCCATCATATTCTTTACTTTCCCCTGTTATGGATGAAGCAGATTTATCCTTTTCTATAATCATGGTGGCCGTGGATTCAAACACCGGTGTGGCAGTAAACGCATGATAAGCGGCCCCGGCAAAGATGATCAGCAGCACGGCCAATATTATTTTTTTTTCGTTTGCGAAGGAGCGCAAGATATTCCGACAAATGGATTTCATCTTCTGAAAAATCATCTATGCCCTTGGAAAAATGGTCAAAGTCCTCTCTCTTTTCCGCCATGTCTACTCCTTTACCTACAGCCATGATTCTGGAACATGGACACGATCATCGGGTTGAAGGGGGACATCGGGCAAATCCCCTGTTTTTACCTTTTCAAGATTGATTTTTATGATCTCCTGTCCCTCCTCGGTGACCCGGATAATGCTGGCCCTGTTGGGAGCGGCGTACTTGGCCAGTCCACCGGCCATGATCACGGCACTCAGGGCGGTGAGCCCCGGCTGATAATCAAATACATTGGGACTTTTCACCCGTCCGTCCACATAGATCTTGGTGCCAAGCTGGTTGAGCTTGCGGCCCAGGGGGATATACATGGTATCTCCGGACTCAAGGACGATATTCCCGGTGATGTCGCCTTCATCCAGTAATTTCAAAAGATCCACTTTCAGGGGTTTCTTTGCATCCATGGTGGATGCCAGTGTCTCTTCGTCTTCAATCATTCCCTTTTTCCCCTTGAAAATATAGGCCACATTGCCCCGTTCCGGCTTTACCCCACCGGCCTTGGCAATGAGTTCCATGACGGTGGGGCTAAAGTCCATTTCATACATCCCCGGTGAGTTTACCGCGCCGGAGATGAAAAACTGTAGACTGTGGTACCCCGACACTTTGACATGCACCTGGGGTGCCCTGAAATAATCCCGTTCCAGGGGGGTATAAATTTTTTCTTCAAGCTCGGTGGACGTGAGCCCGGCGGCATGAATTTTTCCGGCAAAGGGAATATTAATTTCACCCTGGTCCGACACCACCAGGTCCACATTGACCTGCTCTTCTCCCCCCACCAATACATACAAATTAATGATGTCTCCGGACCCGATCCGATAGGAAGATCCCCGAAAGGAATCGCTTTCCGCAGCATGGGAAGGGGCATGAAAAACCAATAGTGCCGCCACCAGAAAACATCGTAACATATTGATCTTTAAGGTATTAATTTCAAACATCTCCATATGAACCTTTGGGGGCAAAAAATATGGCACAGAGACGCATCCTGCACCATAATTGTGACGGTAAATTTTATCGGGTCATGAAATCGTAGGCAAATTTCAGATTTAACAATGCATAGGTATTGTCATAATCATACCCGACGTTGTTGGAATCCCGGGTTTCATAGCCCAGTTTAAAGCTCAAGGTAAACCGTTCGTTGATCAGATAATCCACATTTCCTAAAATTTCCCATCTGTCATCCACCCTGCCCGTGGCACTGTCTTCATAATCACTTTTCTGGTAATTGCCGGAAAGGGTGCAGTCCAGCTTTTCCAGGCACAATCGCCCAAAAGAGACATCCAACCTTGTGGCAGTGTAATAACTATCTCCAGACCCCAAGTCATTGAAATTCTGGCTCAGAGAGATTGCCATGCGGTTTCTGTTTTCAAAACTGAGCCCCATCTTCCAGGTAAAGGCATCCAGATCGTCAAGGGTTGATTCATCAAAGGAACGGTTGTGATATCCTGCCCCCAGGTTAAATGTCAGATAGGTGGCTTCCCTATTATAGTTCAGTGTCACCTGGTTGGAGGTGTAATCCGAAGAGTCCTGATCATAGGCCTGGCGCCAGATCTGGTACTCAAGATCAATGGCGTTGTATCTGTTCAGATCGTAAATAAAATTGATTATCCCTCTGTTTTCAGTGGAATCCTCTTCGGTGCTTCGGTTGTAGTCCTGGAGGGTGTGCTGGTATCGGAGCCCGATATCTAATCCTTCCCGGAAGGTATAGATTAGCTGGGGGGTTACACGATTGAGGCTGTATTTATTCCGATCCACTTCATTGTTGTAAATATCAGAACTTCCAGGCTCCCGGGTCAGGAGATAGGATTCGTCCAGACTCACAAGTATCTTGTCCGACAACTGGCTCTGAGCAAACAGCCTCAGATCGTGGGCAAGATAATTGTCATCGTCGGCGTCGGCGGCACCTTGGGGCACATCATCTTCATCATAATAGGTTTCCTGGGAAATGGCATAACTGAAGGTGACATCACTTCTGTCAGTGGCATACCCGAAATCAAATCCCGGCTTTACGGCTATGCCATACACACCCCGTTCATCACCATCGGAAAGCCAATAGTTTGAATCGTAGGTTGTCTGTAAACTCACGTAGGGAACAAACACCATGCGATTCACCGCAACTGCCGTATTGGTAATAACGAATGACAAACAAAATGATATTAACAATATTACTGATAATTTTGTACTGAATTTCATAGCAGATGATCCTTAATGATATTAAAAAACCACAAGGTTAAATCACAGTGGGCTTGAAGCGCCCAGATCCTGAGCAGACAGGGGAATTAAAGGGGGGGGTGGTTGCACAGGCGCTTTATCCCCAGCTGGCTCAAAGGCTTCTGCCTCACCGGGATCGGGAGTATCTTCGCCTTCAGGGATAGATGGCGTTGAGCCTATCAACAAAACGGTATCCATGGGCACCCCGGCATCGGCCGCCCCTGTGCTCGCGCCATCATCTGCAGCAACCTGCAATGCATTTGACATGGACTCAGGAATGGTACCCGATGCCACCAGAGCCGTAACCCCCTGAACAGCCCCACTGCTGGCGGCCATCACAACATCCGCCACCGCCAGGTTCAACCCTAAGCTCGTATTCAAGGCAACCACCGCCTGCATAATGGCATCGGCAACGCCTTCCACTTGTATGGCAAGAACATCATCAGGTGCAACGTTCTGGTTCATGACATTAGCTGCGATGGACTCTATCAGAGCGGCATCCACTTCCTGGCCTGCTGCCTGGGCTACAGCAATGGCATCCTGAACCTGAGTTTGAATGGCCTGCGGGTCCACCTCTGAAAAGGAGGTTGAAGGCAAAGCTACCCAAAACATCAACAACAGCGTAACGGTGAGTTGCAACATGCGTTTAACTTTTTTCATTGGATTTTTCCTCCACTATATTACTCATCAGTTATATCCTGCAATTCGCTCATTTTTTCATAACACATTGAATTTATTAATACCAAAAAATTGGATATCAAAAAATCATGCTGATATTTTGTTTTGATTACAACATGTTATAAAAATAAGCGAAAAGGGGGTTATATTACTCGTCAGTCATAAATTCTCTGCACGCTTTATGCAGATACTGGATAACCGGCTGAAATCATTAAACTTGAAATTTAAAACTTAACAATTCATTTTCCTGATAATTATGATTACAACAACTTATGACTCTTGAGTATATTAAAAAAAAGGGCATCCTTCAAAAGGACTTTACACTTTTTTAGCGCAATCCCCATTTGTAGTGACTTTTTCCCAAAAGACTGTAAAGTCAGCAATTCTAATTTTAGAACCTGAAGAACTCGAAAAAAAATGCATATGGGAACTATAGTGCCGGTCATATGAACGGCACTATAAACATATAAAAAGAAACCTTATGATAAATCGTTTTTTCTTATTTCTGAGACTTAACGCGGTTAGGTACGTACTATGGTGGCAATTTTTGTATAGACAAAAATTGAGGGAAGATGGAGTCTGACCCCGCCAAGCACTGACCCCGCCAAGCATCTATTACTAAAGGGAATTTATTCCAAAAAACAGATTTTTCACCAGTTAGAGTCCCGTTTTCAGGGGCAAAAACAGCAGTTTAAGGCTTACCTGGCTCAGAGATTATGGCACTTGTTAGGGACTTCCCCGAAAATAGGCTACCACTATGTTCAGTTTAATATACTGATATTACAGTATAAAAAATTAAATTTGGTAGTTTATTATCGTCCAAGTCCCTTACTATTCTTCCCCGTAATAGGAAGCATAATATTTTTTATAGTAATAATAGTATCCATTACCGTTCATATCCACCCGGTTCAGCAGAAACCCGGATATTTTAAGATTGGCGTTTTTAAACCGCTCCAGAACATCTTTAAGAATCTTTTTTTCAGTCTTTCCCGACCGAACCACCAGGAGGGTAGCGTCCACCAGCGGTGCCATGAG
>CAKZLA010000101.1 GCA_937124525.1 uncultured Desulfobacterium sp. | reverse complement strand
CACCAGGTCGTGGGACTGATCCCCCGGCACATGCACCGCATCCCTTTCTGGCAAGAGACGCTCACCGATCTTGGACGGCCCTGGCAACTTCGATCCAGCATTACAGCTCCAGTGCCGCCGGGCACTACCATTGTGTGGGATACCTTTGGTGAACTCAAGGCCGCCTACGGCCATGCCACAGCAGCCTTTGTGGGGGGTAGCCTGCACCCCTTGGGGGGACAAAATTTCATGGAACCTGTCATGTGCGGTGTGCCCACAGTGACCGGGCCTTACCTTGACAATTTTAACTGGGTGGGACAAGGACTTTTCACAGCCGGTGTGGTGACCCGGGCCACAAATAAGGATCATGTCATCCATCACCTGTGCCGAATTCTTAATCACCCTCCCCAAAGACAACAGACCGCAGCCGCTGGTCTTGGTTATATCCGCCGATACCAGGGCGGAACCGCCATGGCCGTTAACACCATCATAAAAACCCTCAATGCAGTGAAAAATAATGAATAAAACAGATTCAGTACCCCGGAAAAAAATCATCCGAAAACGGGCTGGCGAACACAAACGCTACGCCTCGGGATTCCTCTACCAACAAAACGCTCGGTACTTTGCCCAGATTTCAGAGGGGCTCATTGAACTTGGCGCAAAGGAACTCACCAAACTTGGTGCAAAGGAGATTGAAACCGACCAGCGGGGCATCCATTTTACAGCGGAAAAATCCGTATTCTACCGCATCAATTATTGCACCCGCCTGGCATCCCGGATACTTGCCCCCCTTGTCACCTTTGCCTGTAACGACGACGAGACCTTATACCGCCAGGTTAAGCGCCTCCGGTGGGAACAGCTCATGTCCCGTAAGCAGACCTTTGCCGTATCCGCCAATGTGTCTGACAGTGCCATGGATCACTCCCAGTTTGCGGCCCTGCGACTCAAGGACGCCGTGGCAGATTATTTCCGGGAACGGTGCGGGAAACGCCCCAATGTGGACCCCCGGGAACCGGATCTGCTCATCAACCTGCACATCCGCCACGACCAGGCCACGGTGAGTATTGACGCATCAGGGGGCTCTTTGCACAAACGGGGGTACAGAGAAGAGAGTGTATCCGCCCCCATGCAGGAGACCGTGGCCGCAGCCATCATTAATATGTCCGAATGGGACGGTACCATGCCCATTTACGACCCCATGTGTGGCTCCGGCACCCTTTTATGTGAAGCCCTCATGTCCCAATGCAAAATTCCCGCCGGGGTTTTCAGGGAGCGGTTCGGTTTCCAGCAACTGCCCGATTTCAACCCGGAGTTGTGGGCCCAGGTAAAAGAATCAGCCAACAACGACATTGTTGACATCCCCCCAGGTCTCATCCGGGGCAGTGATATTTCCGAGGTCTCGGTGGATGCGGCCCGCACCAACCTCATGGGCATGCACCATGGCAATCGGGTCACCGTGGAACAGATGGATTTTAATGATCTTTCACCCATTGAAAACAGCATCATTGTGGCCAATCCACCCTATGGCATTCGTCTGGGCAAAGACCAGGATTTGGAGCTGTTCCACCGCCAGCTGGGGGATTTTCTAAAACAAAAATGCACCGGGTCCACCGCCTATATTTATTTTGGTGATCCTGATTACATCCAGTTCATGGGACTAAAGGCATCCTTTCGCAAACCCATCCGGGCAGGCGGGCTTGATGGACGTCTGGCCCGGTATGAGCTCTATTAAGTCATAGAGCCCCTGGGCTGGCCTGACACCGGAACATTGGGAACCAAAAAGGCAAACCATAGAAGCCCCTTCTGAATGTGTGATTCAGGAGGGGCACATTCACTTGTTTGTTCTGCCTGTGGCTTGCGAACACCTCGATATATAATATTTTATAGCACTTAGCATCTCCTACCCCCCTTTTTCACCCACAACAAGTCGTGGATGGCCCTTGAGATATGCATGACAGGCCGGGTCATCCAGCCCTGTGGCCAGCACCGCATTAAAACACTCCAGGGCCCGGGATTTTTCATTGCCAAAATAAAAATCCACCCCCCTTTCAAAAAGAGACCGGGTTTCCAATTTCAGTTTCTTTATTGGTTCAGGATCAGCGTCAAAACGCTCATAGAGCGATACTGGATCTTTTTTACCCTTGACCTTTACATGGCCAAGACATCTGATATCCTGGCTTGCATCTTTACCAACGAACTCTGCCACAGCATCACTGATAATCAGGGAAACCCCAAACAGCCGGGTCATCCGTTCAATGCGCTGGGCCAGATTCACGGCATCTGAGATCACTGTACTATCCATACGCTCTTGTTCACCAATGGTGCCCAGCATGAGCATGCCCGTGTGAATACCAATGCCGACCTGAACCGGAAAAGTTCCCTTATCCCGGGCATCCTTATTGTACCGCCTCAACACATTGAGCATTTCAATGGCAGCACTCACCCCATCCCGGGGAGATCCCGGGAAAAGGGCCATGATGGCATCGCCAATATACTTATCTATGAATCCGTTGTGAATCCTGATCACCGGGCTGATACCTTTTAAAAACCTGTTCAAAAACTGAAAATTCTCCCGGGGATTCATCTGCTCTGACAGCACAGTAAAGCCTTTGATATCACAAAAAACAATGGTCATCTCTCTTTGCACGCTGTCCCCCAGCTTCACATCGGTGATCTGCTCATGCCCCATGAGCTGCAACCCCTTCAGGGGCACAAAACGAGTCAGGCAGGTATTGATGGTTTCAATACGGTCCAGGAGCATGGCGTTGGAAAATGCCACATTGATACCGATCATCAATTTTTCCAGAAACAGGATCTCCATGCGCCTGTAAAACCCCTGGAAACGAGGGCCCAGGTTTATCACCCCGATGAGTTCTCCCCGATAAAGAATGGGAATGATGATGACACAGTCAAACTTTGCAAAATAATTCATTCCCGTCTTTTTATAAATGGCATATTTTTTGTTCTGGGCCACCTGCTCCTTTTCAATGACTTTGTCAAATAGAGGAATTTCCCACAATTGATCCCTTTGCACATCAATGACGTCGGGTCCCTTATAGTTATGCCCCTGTTTCAGAAAAAAACAGGTACTGCCCGCCTGACGCAGGAAAATGGAAATATTCTTTGGTTTCAAAAAAGCATTGATTGTCTTGCAAATCAATTTCACCAGGTGATCAACAGTTTTAAGCTGGAGGATGTTGTTATGAAACTGATCCACGACCACGGCATGGGCATGGGATTTATGCTGCAGCCACAGGCGGATGCGGGGTTGGATTAGAATCAGGTAAATATATCCTGCCATGAAACAGGTGAGCAACAGCAGCGTGGCCCCGGCAGCATGATAGCGGTGGGAATGGGCCCAGATTTCCCCCACGGCAAAGCTCACAAGAAGACCGACAACAAAAATAGATACTCCCCACAAAAAAAGCCTGGCCATGAACTGATCAATGTCCATGGCCCGCAAAGAGATAATATTAATAGACATGACGGTAACATAGAAAGGGGCCACGAAAAGTGGGCCCACCGGGTAATACTGATTAATGCCCACCAACGGTAGCACAATGCAGGAAATGGCGATCACAATCCCGCCGCCAACCATGGCCAGGGCCGTGTAAAGCACCTGCCTTCCGGCAATGCCGCTGGTGGCCATGCGATACTGCCAGGCAAACATGGCACAGGACATAAGAATATAACTGATGACAAGAGGTGCATAGACGTTCTTATAAAAAACGCCGAGCTCCCGGACCATGATCAATTGATGACCCACCTCCTGTATCACCATGTTTTTCACAAAAAGATCACTGCAAAGGATCGGGAGGGCCAGTATCAAAATCGGCCCGCAGACCACCCCCAGGGTGATAAGGGGATGCCGGATTTGTTCCACGGGGAAAATCATTGAAAAATAAAGATGAATGGCCACCAGAAAAAAAACAAAAATTACGGACAAACGATTCAGCAGGGTGGTCATTTGGGGAGCATCTTTAAAAGAGTAGGCCATAAAAATAGATAAAATAGAAAGGGCAGCAAACACCCCGATGATCAAAAATACACGATTCTGTATCCTGGCAGAATTATGGGCATACACAACAACAGCAAGTATCACCATGATGAAGGAAAAAATAATATTGACGATGTAAGGATTGTCCACGCATACCCTCCTTAAACCCACCTACAGGGATCATCCCGGGGGGAGGTTACATCGGCAAGCCCGGACCAAGCTATCATTGTGATATTTATATTTCATAGTGGAGGATGGGAACCCAGCCGGATCATGCCATGAATTTATCATCATATGATACAAACCCTTGTCCATACTGTCAAGCGTCTACCTCATATCCTGATCCACCCAGTTCAAGGTTCGCTCCACTGCCTTTTTCCAGCCAGCACAGATACGATGCCTATGTTCCGGGGTCATGTCCGGTTCCCAGCTACCATGAATTTCCCAGTTTGACTTGAGATCATCCACACCCGCCCAATATCCCACGGCAAGGCCAGCGGCATAGGCAGCCCCCAATGCTGTGGTCTCGGCCACCCGGGGTCGAATCACCGGCACATTTAAGATATCTGACTGAAACTGCATCAACAGGTTATTATGGATCATGCCGCCATCCACCTTAAGCCGGGTGAGCGCCACCCCGGAGTCAAGGTTCATGGCCTCCACAATATCCCTGGCTTGGTATGCGGTGGCCTCCAGCACGGCCCGGGCCAGGTGATGCTTATTGGCATATCCGGTGAGCCCGGCAACCACCCCCCGGGCATCGGAACGCCAATAGGGGGCAAACAGCCCGGAAAAAGCCGGAACAAAATACACCCCACCATTGTCCGCCACAGCCGAGGCCAGGGGTTCAATGTCCCGGGCTTCTTTTATGAGCCCCAGGTTGTCCCGGACCCATTGGACCAGGGACCCGGCATTGGCAATGGAGCCCTCCAGGGCATACACCGGTTTTTCATCTCCAATCTGATAGGCCAGGGTGGTTAAAAGGCCATGGGTGGACACCGTGGGGGTGGTGCCGGTGTTTAAAAGCAGAAAACAACCGGTGCCATAGGTGTTCTTGGCCTCCCCGGGCTCAAAGCAGGTCTGACCGAACAAGGCTGCCTGCTGATCCCCCAGATCACCGCACACTGGTACTTGTGCCCCCAGGGGGCCATCCTTCAAGGTGGTTCCCCAGGTACGGCTGTCCGACGAGGGAACAATGCGGGGAAGACCCGAGGATGGAATCTGGAGGATATCAAGAATTTCATCATCCCAGGCAAGGGTGTTGATATCCATGAGCAGGGTGCGGCTGGCATTGGTGACGTCGATGACATGGGCGCCCTTGTTGGGGCCACCGGTGAGGTTCCAGATTATCCAGCTATCCATGGTGCCAAACAGGGCATCCCCCTTGAGGGCCGCCGCCCTTGCACCGGGAACATGGTCCAGAATCCATTGAATTTTGGGCCCTGAAAAATAGGTGGCCACGGGCAGGCCGGTTTTCGCTTTAAAGCGATCCTGCCCCCCGTCTGCAATGAGTTTTTGACAGATGGCATCGGTGCGGGTACACTGCCACACCACGGCATTGTAAAAAGGAAGGCCGGTGTGTCGATCCCACACCACCACGGTTTCTCGCTGGTTGGTCACCCCTATGGCGACAAGGTCGGTGCCAGTGAGGCCTGCCTTGGCAAGGGCATCGGCAATCACCTCCCGGGTGTTGTGCCACACCTCCATGGGATCATGGGCCACCCATCCGGGTCGCTCAAATATCTGCTGATGCTCCTTTTGGGAAAGCCCTGCAATGTTTCCTTTGCGATCAAAAATAATAAAACGGGTACTGGTGGTGCCTTGATCCACTGCGCCGATGTATTTTGTCATCTTACCTCCTTTATGCGAATTCGTATCTATGGCGCTACCACCAAACCATTATTTTTTCAAGAAAAAAAATGGCGTCATCAAGTATCAAATACATATTGCACCGGACAGGGTTCTTATGGTAAAACCCCTTAAATTTTAAATCTAAATCATAGACTTGTGGGTCCCGGGTTTTCATTGGCAGCATGTATTTTTTATGTTTTTTAACTAAATACGATGTACAACGGTAAATCGAAAATCTGCTGATGACCTGGGAGTCATGGAAAAATAAGGTAAAATTTTATGACCCTTGCGGTGATACCGTCTCGATATGGCTCCAAACGTTTCAATGGAAAACCCCTGGCCCTGGTGGCTGGAAAACCCATGATCCAGCGGGTATATGACCAGGCCACAAAGGCCGGTTCCATTAACCGGGTGGTGGTGGCCACGGATGATGATCGGATTTATGACACAGTCATTGCCTTTGGGGGAGAGGCGGTGATGACCGCTTCCGATCTCAGATCCGGCACAGACCGGGTGTGGGAGGCCTGCCAACAATTTTGCACCGATGACAATGAAGTCATCATCAACATCCAAGGGGACCAGCCCGTATTTTCCCCGGAATGCCTGGATCAACTCACTGCCCCTTTTAATGCTGACCCAACCCTTAACATGTCCACCCTGGCCCTGGAAATCACCGATTCCCGGGACCTCACCGACCCCTCCGCAGTAAAGGTAACCCTGGACAGAAAAGGCTTTGCCCTGTACTTTTCCCGGTCACAGATTCCCTTCCCAAGGGACGGGAAATCCCAGATACCCACTTACCGGCATTTGGGATTTTACGCCTATCGGAAATCATTTTTAAAAACATTTACCCAGCTTGGGGAAAGCCTTCTTGAAAATACGGAAAAACTCGAACAGCTCCGGCTGATCGAAAACGGGATTCCGATTCACGTTGTTGAAACAACGCTAACAAGCATCGGCGTAGACAGACCGGAAGACATTGCCAAAGTCAGTAATATTGGTATCGATACTTACATCACAGGCTTTAACTGCAAAACGAACAAAAACTTTTTCACCGCTTTGCTGAGGCA
>CAKZLA010000100.1 GCA_937124525.1 uncultured Desulfobacterium sp. | reverse complement strand
TCTTACCATTGTCCGCATCTATCACACGGAAACCATCTTTTTCCAGACAGGTTCGGAGTAATAGTCGAATGGCTGGATCATCATCAACCACCTGAATCAGTTTTGGCGTTAATGTCACTGGTTTGTCATTGGGCATGGGCCACCATTTGAATAGAAAGAGGTTCAATTGTTTTATGAAATTCGTCTGTGATATGTATCAACAAAGCAGGGGCACCGGCAAGGATATTATTTCGTGCTTTTTCTTCCAGTTCCCTGAACAGGGAGGACAGGGCCAAAGCCCCCAGATTGGCGCTGCTGGATTTTAAACTGTGGGCAATGGCTCGCACCGTTTTGTGATCATTTTTTTCAATGGCCTGATGCAGTTGTTCCAGATGAACCGGGGTCTCATCCAGAAAAAATTGAATAATTTTTGTCAACAGATCCTCGGCACCGGGGTCCTGCAGAGAGCGGATATTCTCCAGCGCCCCCGGGTCAATGACCTCTGAATTGGCCTCCAAAGGTGGAGGGACCATCAATGGAGCATGGAAGTTATCCTCTTTTTTTGGGGAAAAATTGTGATCATGGGACAGCCATCGTTCAAGGACCTTGGCAATTTGTTTTTGTCCAAAAGGTTTGCTGATATAGTCGTCCATACCCGCTGCAAGACATTTTTCCCGGTCCCCTGTCAAAGCATTGGCTGTCAGGGCAACAATGGGAATTCTTTTGCCATTTTTCCCACACGTCCCCCGGGCACGGATCTCTCCTGTGGCCTCGTATCCATCCATGCGGGGCATCTGACAGTCCATAAAAATCATATCGTATTTTTTTTCATCAACGGCTTTAACAGCACTAAGGCCATTCATGGCCAGATCCACCTGACATCCCAGTTTATGCAAAACCCCCTGGGCCACCTGTTGGTTGATAATATTGTCCTCGGCCAGAAGAACGCTCGCATGGTGGAAGGTCTCCGTATTTTTTTCAAGGTTATACTGGGTAATCAAACCATTATTTTCAAAATCCTCTCCCCGCATCAATGCCACCAAGCTGTTATAAAAATCAATTTGGCGTACGGGTTTGGTCAGGTACATCTCAATGCCTGCCTCCCTTGCCAGCTGTGCGTCCCCCCGGATGCCCACGGATGTCAGTATGACCATTTTTATGGTTTTAAGACAGGGATCACTGCGGATCTGCCGGGTCACTTCAAGGCCGTCCATGTGGGGCATGTACATATCCAAAATAACCATGTCAAAGGGTTTTCCCGCAGCAACGGCCTCGCGCAGGCAAACCAGGCACTCCATACCGCTTCCCACATTCTCCTGATCCACCCCCCAGCAGGACATCTGATGGGCCAGCAGCTTCCGGTTATTGGCATTATCATCAACAATTAATCCCCGAAGCCCTTGAAGGTCAAAGGCCGGGGCATTTGCAACGGTGCGTGAGCCCTTGGTTTTTTTCAATTTTAGCTCAAAACGAAACTTTGCCCCCTGCCCCGACTGACTGGTACAGTTGATATGACCGGCCATGAGTTCCACCAGTTGCCTTGAAATGGCAAGACCCAGACCGGTTCCCCCATATTTTCGAGTGGTGGAACCATCTGCCTGGGTAAAGGGCTTGAACAACCTGTTCCGCTCCTCCTCGGTCATACCGATGCCGGTGTCACGGACCATAAAGCTCACCAAATCTGAATCTGGAAAGGTCTTCAGAGTTTGGACCTTGACATAAACCTCCCCCTTATCTGTGAACTTGATGGCATTGGAAATCATATTGGTTAATATCTGCCGAATTCTGCTGGGGTCAGAAATCACATCTGGATAAATATTATTTGCCACATCAATAATCAATTCAAGCCCCTTGGAATGGGCATGATGGGCCATCATCTGGGCCACATCATCCACCAGGTCCAGAAGGTTAAAAGGAATGGTTTCAATTTCCAGCTTCCCCGCCTCGATTTTAGAAAAATCCAGAATATCGTTGATAATGCCCAGCAGGGAATCACCGGAGGACTGGATGGTTTCAATGGCATTTCGCTGTTCCGGGCTCAACTGTGTCTGCAGCACCATTTCCGCCATGCCAAGAACGCCGTTCATGGGGGTCCGAATTTCATGACTCATATTGGCCAAAAATTGGGACTTGGTCTTGCTGGCAGCTTCAGCCTTATCCGCAAGACAGATGGCTTTTTCCATGGCTTTTTTCATTTTTGATGTGCGTTCGCGCACCAATTTTTCAAAATGCCTGTCCCTCTGCCGTATCTGAATGAGCATCTCATTAAATCCCAGGGCCAATACACCAAACTCATCTTTACGGGTTTCATCCAATCGGAGACGATAATTCTTGTTTTTTGAAACCTTTTCAATGGCATCGGTCAACTGGCGCACAGGTTGGGTAATCATTCGCTGCATGCCATTGGCCAGCAACATGGAAAATCCCAGCCCAGCAACTAAAATGAGCAGTAAATACCCTGCAATACGATACATCATCTCATAAAAATCGTGCATGCTGGACTGAAGATACAAGAATCCCACAATTTCGCCGTCCAGGGTAATCTCATCCCATATATCCATATGGTGATTTTCAATCAGATATCCATTAAGGTTCAGGGGAACATTTTGCACCAGTTCTTTATAAAATTCTTGTGATATATCCATGGCATCCCCTGCAATCAAAGAGCCATCCACCCGGAAAATGCCTGATTTCACAATGGATGATTTTTGTACCAGGGAGTGCAGATTTTTTTCCAGGACAGCATGATCCTGAAGATACAAATTTGTTGCGCTGTTTTCAGCCACAATGTTTGCAATGGTCTGCAATGCCTCCAGTGAATTTTTCTGATACAGGCCCCATTGGCTTGCAAACGCAATGAAAAAGCTTAATAGAAGGACAATGGAAGTGATGCTCAAAATAATAAAATTGAGTTTATGTTTTACGGAAAGATTACGGAAAAACGATTTCATTTATTTACCTTAAACACATTGATCGCAAGGGACGATAACTGCGAATCAATATAGATATCATTTATTTCTGGATCTTTGTCATAACACCTCCCACCTGGGGAGGTGTTATAAAGCGTAAATGACCACGCCCCGTGACAAATTAAGCTTCCGCCATAAATAACAATTTTTTCATCTTAATCAAATGTTATTATCGGTCAGTTTTAAAATTTTCTTAAAAATAAATTCCAGATTTTCCGGTTCCACCTTTCAATGACAGTTACAACCGTATGGTTTCGCCAAACCTTGGAACCCTGGCGGCAATACCCTGGTCGTTGAGATGCTCCGCAAATTTCAGGGAGGATTTTTCTTCTCCGTGCACCACGGCTGCCCGTTTGATCTTAAGATTGGATTGCTTTAAAAATCGCATTATCTCATTTCTGTCTGCATGGGCACTAAACCCTCCCAGGCGGACCACCCTGGCTTTTAAAGGGTACTCTTTGCCCAGAATTTTCACCAGGGGCACCGCCCCTTTTCTTCCCCTGGTTTCATAAGCCTGACTCAACTCAAGAATACGACGTCCCAGGGTGTGCTGGGCCATGAACCCCACAATGAGAATGGTATTATTGGAATTATGAATTCTGTAACGCAGGTGATGGAGGATACGTCCCACTTCGCACATACCCGATGCGGAGATAACGATACAGGGCTTCTTTTCCCGCATCAGTTCCATGGACTCGTCCACAGAGCTGACAAAATTCACCTTGTCAAATAAAAAGGGATTGAGTCCCCTTTCAAGAAATGCTTTATGGGTTTCCTTGTCGTAGAGTTCTGGATGCTCCCCAAACACCTTGGTTAA
This sequence comes from uncultured Desulfobacterium sp., assembly GCA_937124525.1. The sequence continues at coordinate 3,890 of CAKZLA010000100.1, read as the reverse complement.
CGAGGCCGTGAGGGGGCTGTCTACATACACCGGCATGGGAGGCACCAGCCCCTTTTCATACAACTCGTGGATGACATAAAGAATCTCCTGGGCCCGGCCCAGGGCAAAGGAGGGGATCACCACAGACCCATTTTTATCATGGGCTGCATTGAGTTCCTGGATCATCCGGGTGTGGAGGTCTTCTGGGGTTTCATGGAGGCGATCCCCATAGGTGCTTTCCGTGATCAACAGATCAATTTTTCTGTCTTCTTCGTTGAAGTCGGTGCAGGGGTCCCTTAAAATGGGCATGCCAAATCGCCCCAGATCCCCGGTGAAACAGATGGTTTTTTCATCAGCCCCCCTTCCATAACGGACAATACTAATGGCAGACCCGAGAATATGACCGGCCTCGTAAAAAGTACAGGTCATGTCTTCTCCGATGGTGATGGGGGTTCTATAGGGCACACCGGAAAAAAAACCCAGGGCAAGACGGGCATCTTCCTCTCTATAGAGGGGCTCCACCTGCTTTAACCCGTACTGATCGCCAAGGTCAAGAATGGTCTGCCGATCGAGCCGGTTGTTTCCTTTTTTCAGCAGCTTTTTAACCTGGCTGGCCTCCCGGTGGGTCAGGTCATCGGCCACGCCTTTTCTGCCATGGGTGCGCAGGGCGGAACGCGCCGTTTTGTAGTTCAGGTAATCAGCATCGGATTCCTGTATATGGGCGGAATCCGGTAAAAGATACCCGCATACATCCCGGGTGGCCCGGGTGGTGATGATCTGCCCATTGAAATTTTTTTTCACTAACAAAGGAATTCTACCCGAATGGTCAATGTGGGCATGGGAGAGCACCACATTGGTCAGGATGGCGGGATCAAAGGGCATGACCCTGTTTTTTTCCCAGGCATCCTTTCTATGACCCTGGAAAAGTCCACAGTCCAGAAGTACCCTGTCGTTGTTTGTGCTGATCATGTGCATGGAGCCGGTCACTTCCCTGACACCGCCGTAAAAGGTTACATGCATGAAATGCCTCCTTTTGTTTATTTGAAAAAGCAGGTACTGGGTATGGGTTCTGGCGTTAGTGCTCCTTACTTTTTCAATCCTTTGTTATGGCAAGGGGTTTTGCCATGGTCGTTTTTATATATACAATGCCGACGGCAGAACCCCCGGTTGCGGCATTATGCCATTCTTCTCTTCGTTGTGGCAAATTGCTCTGCCATATCAGCTATTACATATTTTTAACAATTTAAACCCAAATCCACAGAATCTATCGATTATAACTCAGAATCCGCCCCCGAAACGGTGGCACCAAAGATTCTGCATCAGCGAATTTTCTCTGACTGTGACTGTACCCCAGATTTACCATTTTTTTGCTGAACCGGGCATGATGACCCCGCCCCGGATCCACCAGAATCACATCGCAATGAACCCTTGCATGCTGGTTAATGAAATCGGACAACAAATCAACGTGGCCGCTTTCGTAGAGAAGATCACTTCCAATAATCAAATCAAATAATCCCAAATTGCTGACCTTGTCATTCCACCCTGTCCTAACAAAAGGAATTATTTTATCGTTATTGAGCATAACGTTTTTTAAAAGAAAAGATTCAACCTCGGGATGATAGTCCGTGGCCGTTATATCTGCCAGGCGGTGATTCAAGACCAGACTGGCCAGACCAATTCCGCACCCCACCTCCAAAACCCGTTTACCTGCCACATCATGACGAAACATCAAACCAGCCAGAATTCGGCTTGAGGCCCAGATGACACCGAACAGCGGCCAGTTGGCCGAGGAGATCCCCAGTTTTTCAGCCCTACCGTCTGCATCGGCATACTGCTGGTTGTCCCGTAAGGTCCGAACATGAATATCCGTGTCACCAAACTCAACGGTCTCGTATCGAATACGAAATAAAGGCATAAAACTCCTATCATATCATTAAACGGTGAGCAGTCAGTTGGCCTGGCATTGAAGAGTGCAACCGCGACGCAAAAAAACAATCAAGGGGAATTCCACTCACCTGTACAAATAGTAAACCAATAGGATTTCAAACGCAAGCCAAGTATTACCAACAATTCCAACTATGATACTTGATGACTTTCTAAACTGCAATTATACGGTTTTTGTCAACGTAATTTCAACATGTCAGGCAGCACAAATGTAATTTCTCAACACCCCGGGATAAGAAAGCCTACTTACTATTTTTATGTCAAACATAAGCCAGTGAAAACACCCAGGCAACCAGAATTATAATTGCCGATGTCTTGATTTTTTAATTCAGTTTCTGGTAGAAAGGGCCAATGTATTCAAACCAGACAAAGATACCCAGCAAAGGGATTTTCAATGCTCACTGATACCACCACATCCTCCCGCAGCGAACTCAACGTGGAAATCATGCCCACCCAAGCACTGCGCCTCACCTGGGAAAGCAGTCCCCAGCGACCGGGCAAAAGACAGCAACTTCTTAACCAGGAAATTTTTAACAAATATACGGGCAACGAAGACCAATGGCTGCTCTTTCTGGGTTGCTCCGATGCCGGCATCCCCCTTGCGCCCTCCCTTGATTTTTTCAGACATCTTGCCCGGACCTTTGTGGAAACCCTTAAAAAAATGCCAGCCCTGGAAGAGACCCGTGATCAGTCGGCAGTGCCCTGGGACAACCAGATCCTGGAAAATATTTTGGACGCGGCCCCTCTTATGATAGGTGCCGAATACCTGAACCTGGAGCTTATGACCCGTTTGTGGCAGGAGATGAACCAGGGCTTTAACCGGGGAATCGGGGAATCTTCCCACAGTGTGTCGGAATATCTCCATGGTTTCAGCCCCCACATCCATCTGGCAGGAAGGGTCTATTTTCACCTGGTGGAGCGAAAGGACGATGCCCTGCCCTTCCAGTTCCTTGCCACCTACACCCCGGAAGCCGCAAATCCGGGAAAACACCGGCCCCTTCACTGGGCACTGGAGGCCCACCGGGACAACCCGGAACAGCTGCTGGAACTCTTGACCACCGTCCATGCCGCTGCAAAATCAAGCCATCTTTTAAAGACACTTCTGGATTCAGGGGAGCTTTTTCACCACCTTGCCTGGGATGCTGGCGAAGCCTTTGAATTTTTAAAGCAGCTGGAATCCTTTGAACACGCTGGCATCATCTGCCGCATTCCTGACTGGTGGAAAAAGAAAGCCGCAACCCCATCCCTGAGGATCAGCCTTGGGGGCAAACCGCCCTCTGTTGTGGGAATTGACGCCCTCGTCACCGTTGACGTAGCTCTTTTCCTTGGGGAAGATCCCCTCACCGAGGATGAGATAAAGACCCTGCTAAACCAGACCCAGGGACTTGCCAGGATCAAAAACCGATGGATCGAAGTGGATCAGGAACGGCTGCAAAAACTGCTGCATGCCTATGAAACCGCCATGGGGCTTGTGGAAAACCGGGAATTCTCCATCTTTGAGGCCCTTCAGCTACAACTTCACCCCCATCGCCTCACCGGTTCTGTTGACACGGTTCTCCCGGACCTTACAATCGGCAATGGCCAATGGCTGGAACAGGTATTTTCCACCCTGAAAAACCCGGAACGTATAACAAAGATCAAGCCAGGCAAAAATTTTCTGGCCACCCTTCGCCCCTACCAGCAGATGGGGTTGAACTGGCTTGCCTTTCTGGACAGCCTGGGATTCGGAGCCTGCCTGGCCGATGACATGGGCCTTGGAAAAACCATCCAGGTGCTGGCTTTTTTAAGCACCTTAAAGGCCAGGGAACCCGGCCAAACCTCCCTTTTGGTGGTACCCGCATCTCTTCTTTCCAACTGGGAAGGGGAAATCCATCGATTTTTCCCGGAACTTGGCTATTTCATGGCCCACCCCGGATACAAAAAAACCGGGCAACAAAACAAAAAGTCCCCGGCATGGGATAAATTTG
>CAKZLA010000099.1 GCA_937124525.1 uncultured Desulfobacterium sp. | reverse complement strand
ATTTCCGTATACTTTTGGATGGTAATAACCGAAGTTGTTTTTTTCTAAATCGGCAATTAAATTATCTGCTAATATTTCTGCTTCTTCTAAAGAATCGGCAGAAACTTCTAACATTAAAATTGCTTCTGGATCTCCTTGTAAAAAGAACCTGTTTTTTACCAACTCACGATTATTTTTTGTGCAATCTAAAATTGTTTTATCCATACTTCAACCCAAAATCCTTCATCACATCAACAAAAAATTCCACACTCTCCTTAGGCATAGCATTATAAATAGAAGCCCTAAAACCACCGACAGAGCGGTGACCTTTCACGCCAATACATCCTGCAGCGGCACAATCTGCTAGAAATTCATCTGTTAAACCTTCATTTCCAGCCGACATGACAAAGGTGACATTCATCAAAGAGCGGCTTCCCTTTTGTGCCGTGGCCCGGTAAAAATCACTGGCATCCATGAACTCATAGAGCATGGCCCCTTTATTTTCATTGTGGGCCTGCATTTTATCCAGACCGCCCATCTCCTCTTCCAGCCATTTCAACACCAGCTGGATGGTGTAAACCCCAAAGCAGGGAGGGGTATTATACATGGAATTTTTGGACACAAAGGTGTCATACTTTAGCATGGAGGGCAGGTTTTTCTCTGCGGTGGCCAAAAGATCATCCCGTACAATCACCATACATGTGCCGGACGGTCCCATGTTTTTCTGGGCACCGGCATAGATCATGCCGAATTTTTCCATGTCCAGGGAGCGACTGAAAATATCAGAAGACATGTCCGCCACGATGGGGACCCCGTTGGTGTCGGGAAAGGATTCCCACTGGGTACCCTTGATGGTGTTATTGGAGGTGATGTGAACATAGGCGGCATCGGCATTAAAGGAGATGTCACTGGGAATGTATGAAAAGTTCTTATCCTCGGAGGAGGCAACCACCTTGTGGGCCTTATTGAGGATGGCCGCTTCCTTGATGGCCTTGGTGGACCAGGTGCCAGTATTAACATAATCCGCAGATTTACCCTCCCCCAGAAAATTCATGGGGATCATGGCAAACTGGAGGCTGGCACCCCCCTGGAGAAAGAGCACATGGAATCTCTCATCCAGGTTCAACAGACGTTTGGTGCGGGCAACGGCATCATTGATGACATCATCAAACCATGGGGAGCGATGACTCACCTCGGTGATGGACATACCACTTCCCTTGAAGTTCAGAAATGAGGCCTGGATCTCCTGGAGCACCGGCAGGGGCAGGGCAGCGGGCCCTGCATTAAAATTAAAAATTCGTTCTTCCGTCATGACACAATTCTCCTTTTTAATGACTTAACTTTCAAGCTTGGGGTCAATGGCCGGGTCAGCGGTATGTGTTGGAACCAAGATCCGGAAATACAGGCCTGGGACCAGGTAGACCCCACCACGCCTGAAATCATATTTGTGCATTGTCAAGGTTGAAATCCAGGGTTGCCCATGCCGCAACGTATTACCCACAGCGGTATTAACATATCGGTAGTAAATATTCGGTCAGCAGCCCATCTTCACCTGTTTTGGTCTGCTCACATAGCATTAGTATGCTACGCAGCCCCAAACAGGCGAATATGGGGCACTGTCCAAACATTTACATAAACAAACCGAATATTTACTATCGGTAACCCTGAAACCAAACCATGACAACACTTTAGTTATATTCGCGTGTTTTATGAAATTCTATGTCCGGCCAGGCTTCCATGGCAAAGCCCAGCTGGTATTCGCTGGTGGTCAAAAAGGCCACCCACCCTTCGGAATCCACGGCAATGCTGCCGGCATTCTGATTAATAAACTTTTTTTTCATCTCTTCATTGTCACAGGTGATCCACCGGGCCACGGAAAGATCCACAGGCTCAGATCCGGCATCCACCCCATATTCTGCTTTTAAACGGGCCATGGTGACATCAAACTGCAAAACCCCCACAGCCCCCATGATATAATCGTTGTTGATGCGGGGGCGGAACACCTGGATGGTTCCCTCTTCTGCCAGCTGGGTGAGCCCCTTTTGCAATGCCTTGGTTTTCATGGGATTTTTCAAAATAACCCGCCGGAAATGTTCCGGTGCAAAACTTGGAATTCCCGTGAATTTGAGTTCCTCTTTATCGGTGAAGGTATCACCAATCTTAATGGTGCCATGGTTGTGAATGCCAATGATATCTCCGGGAAAGGCCTCATCCACATTGCTGCGCTCCTGGGCCATGAAAATGGTGGCATTGGAGATGATGACATCCTTACCAATGCGGTGGTGACGCACCTTCATGCCCTTTTGAAACCTGCCCGAACAGATCCTGAAAAAGGCAATGCGGTCTCTGTGGGCCGGGTCCATGTTGGCCTGGATTTTAAAGGTAAATCCGGAAAATCCAGGCTCTTCGGGTCGAACCTCCCGGGTCAAGGTCTGCCTCACCCCCGGTGGTGGGGCCATTTGCACAAAGGAATCCAACATTTCCCGAACCCCGAAATTATTAATGGCACTTCCAAAAAAAACCGGGGTCTGGGACCCTTTGAGATAATAGTCCATATCAAAGGGATCTGCGGCCCCCTGGATCAAGTCCACATCATCCCTTAATTCTGCGGCCTGGTCCCCCAGCTCCTGGTCCAGAACGGGATCATCCAGGTCACTTATCACCACCCCGTCTCCGTCCCGGGGGGTGTACCCCGGGGAAAAAAGCCCCAGCTGATTTGTATCAAGATGATACACTCCCCGGAAGCGCTTTCCCATGCCAATGGGCCAGGTGATGGGGGTGCACTCAATCTGGAGTTTCTCTTCAATGTCGGCAAAGAGATCCAGGGGCTCCATGCCCTCCCGGTCCAGCTTATTAATAAAGGTAATGATGGGGGTGTTGCGCATGCGGCACACCTCCATTAATTTCCGGGTCTGGGGTTCCACGCCCCTGGCACTGTCAATGATCATCACGGCACAGTCCACGGCAGTGAGCACCCGGTAGGTATCTTCGGAAAAATCCTTATGACCCGGGGTGTCCAGAAGGTTAATCTCAAATCCTTTATAGTTAAATTTCATCACCGAGGAGGAGACACTGATGCCCCTTTCCTGCTCAATGGAGAGAAAATCACTGGTGGCCTTGCGTTGTGTCTTTCTGGACTTCACCGCCCCAGCCTGCTGGATGGCCCCCCCGAAAAGCAGCAGCTTTTCCGTCAGGGTGGTTTTCCCGGCATCGGGATGGCTGATAATGGCAAAGGTGCGACGTTTTGCCGTCTCTTTTGCCGTGCGTGGATCTGTTTTCATGAATTCCTCAAAGTTTTTGTATTGTCGAACCAAGCCCGTTTATATAGTCCATAAATGGTCTTTTTTCAATGAATTAATTCTTTTAGCTCCCAGGCAGTCGTGGGATTCATCAAACAGACAACCCTTTGGCTTATAAGGAGATAATCTACATATTTGATAATTACAAACTTTTCCCACCCCAAAAACTGACGAATTACGCAATTAATATTCCATTTAATCATGCCCTGTCATGGCCACAAGGGTGGCACCAATGATAATAATGCCCCCCACTGCGGTGCGCCACCCGGGAATCTCCCCCAGGAAAATCATTGCCATTAAAATGCCGTACAAGGGTTCCAGGGCCGTAATCACCCCGGCGGTGCGGGTTTTAATGTTCACCAGGGCCTTAATAAATAAAGAGTGGGCCAGGGCCGTGCACACCCCCCCCAGAAGCATGAGCAGCATCAGTTCCCTGGGGGTGGGAAAGGAGATGTCCGGGGTAACCCACACCATCCAGGGCAGCAGAAAAAATGCCGCAAACAGGTTTTGATAAAAGGAGACGGTGATCGGCGGAACCGTCTTTACATTTTTCCGATTCACCAGCCCCAGAAGGGCAAAGGTAAACCCCGAGGCCACCCCCCACATGGCCCCCTGGGCAGGTTGTCGGGAAAAGTCAAAGCTTGGGATCACCAGCACCAGCCCCACAAATACCACCAAGGACACCACACAATTTTTCAGTCCCAGGGATTCCTTGAAAAAGAAAGGTTCCATAAAGGTGACAAAAAGGGGAAAGGTGGAAAAGGTCAAAAGGCCAATGGCCACGGTGGAGATCTGGATGGAGATAAAAAAGGTGCACCAGTGCAACGCCAGGAGTGCCCCCTGGATCAAAAACATGGCCGGGGGGGCCGGGATATCCTTCCGGGCCGTCAGAAAAAAAGGGAGCAGAAAAAGGGATGCAAACACGGTTCGGCCAAACACAATGAGCACCGGGCTGCACAGGAGAAACTTCCCGAACAGCCCGGAAAACCCAAACAAAAAAACAGCCAGATGCACATCCCTGAGCCCTGGTTTCATCATGGGGACCACTGCAGATTTTATGGAAAAGGACACCCGATCTCCTATCGGGTCAACTGACGGTATTTAATTCTCTGGGGCTGATCCCCCTTTATACCCAGGCGTTTTTTTCGATCCTTGTCATAATCGGAATAACTGCCTTCAAAAAACATCGTCTGGCTGTCCCCTTCAAAGGCCAGGATGTGGGTGGCAATGCGGTCCAGGAACCATCTGTCATGGCTGATGACAATGGCGCACCCGGCAAAGTTTTCCAGGGCCTCTTCCAGTGCTCGCATGGTGTTGACATCCAAATCATTGGT
>CAKZLA010000098.1 GCA_937124525.1 uncultured Desulfobacterium sp. | reverse complement strand
TACCATGCCAGTGCATCAATATCCTCTCCACCGGCATACGTTTCCGTCCTTCCACCACTCCTGGCTGCATACTCCCATTCCGCTTCCGTAGGCAGGCGAAATGTATACGATCCGGAAATCTTTTCTGATAATTTCTGGAGAAACACCTTTGCATCTTCCCAGGACACATTTTCCACAGGATAGTCACCCCCTTTTTTAAAATGTGAGGGATTGTTTTTCATCACCCCAGTCCACTGTTCCTGGGTTACAGGATATTTACCAATATAAAATCCATCCAGATGAACCTTATTATCTCCCCTCGTAAAACTCCCGCCAGGAACATAAATCAGCTCTATCCCTGTTGTTGGTTCTTTCCATGCATGACTCTCAGGCACCAGCAGGGGGATGATACCTTTTACTGTAGGTAACTCTAATGAGGCAATAAGAACATCCTCTTCCCGGGTTTTCAGCCTCGCATACAGTGGATATTCAGCACTTTTTGCGTATATCGTTCTGGCAATATCTCGATCTATTTTTAACCAGGAATCCCAATGGTAGTTATGACCTTGAACATCCTTCACCCAGTCATCCCATGCAACTTCCACGGGAAAGATACCTGTTCTAATGTCATACTTCTCTTTTATCAGACGGACTTTTCCTGCAGGCACTGGCTTATAATCACAGATTCTTTCCTGGAATTCTTCCAGAGTTTCAAAAGGATCTCTTTTAAAATCCGGCACCGGAGTCTCCTCCGAGTAACGCACATTGTCCTGTTTTTTTTCTGCTTTTGGTTTCTCTTTATCCGCAATTGCAGTAACCGAAGTTGCTTGTCTATCCATAAAATATTGCTGCTGTCTTTTTTTAAAGGCCTGGACCATCTCCCAGTTTCGCCGGGAAATTTCTAATTTCTTGTTGTAAACCCCCAATTCTTCCTGGCTCATATCTCCGAGTATATACCTGAACTCCCAGCCACACCCAAGGCAAATCTTTGCTTTATTATCTGCTGTCTGCTTCTTACATACAGGGCATTTTGACATTTCACCTACCTCTTTCCATAAAAATTATTGGGTCTCCGCGGGTTAGTGTGATTGGGATAGCTTGTGGTGTACAATCCTCAATGTTTACGCATCAGAATTTATGAATTATCACACAAATCCGTGATGAGCCAAATTATTTTGCTCTTTGCTGTCATAATTTTAAAATCATCCAATGCCATCTTTCCTTTCTTAAATCTGGTTAAGCAGCCCGAATAAGGCCATTACTTACAGTTTTCTAAAAAAAATGGTGCTTTTAAAGCATGCCAGAATCTTTGCTCATCATCCGATCAGGATACCAGCCCCCAGCCCCGACATGCTGTCTACTTTTTGCCCGCCCAATAAAAAAGGACGGAATTCTGTCTGTGGGTCAGTAGGTCAGCATCCGCTCAGATCAAGGCGGAAACCAAGGTAACGGACCGGTGGCCCTTTCTCTCTAAGGGGAAAATTTGAGTTTTCAATTTTTTGATATATTTTTAAAAAAAGCAACGAAAAGTCAGGACTGAAAGTTTTTTCGTTTGCTCAAAAGTTGAGACATTTTGTTAAAAAAGTCACCAAAGTTGCCGAAGTTGAAAACGGAGAACCTATTCACTCAATGGATTTAAAAAAAAGATAGTTGACTTGCCATTTTCGAAAAATATGAGTTACCTGGAACGAGCACCTTACTTGATCAAGCCCACAATACACTGGATAAAAAGATTTCCATGATAAAGGGATTTCTCCATTCAAATGGGAGCCAAATAGAATTTATCAACTGTATTGGAGTTTTGTATAATCTGATGCCCTATCAGGGGAGGGAGCAAAATGCTGGCTTATGTGGTATCCAAGTGGAGGGCGGAAGAATTCCTTCTGAAAATTGTTTTTTAAGCCTTCAAATTTTGTCCTAAGGTGGCTTGCTTAGGGAGCCTTCGGACGTTACCACTTAATTCGTTGGAATCTAAAAATATAATCCCGCCGCATGCCCGGTGGCAAAAAAGGGCGGACGTTCCCCACATGGACTGGACCCATTTCAACCGTGGGAAATAGGGCATAGGGCAGCACCGGGCTCAAAAGCTCCGGGTTCCCAAAATGATATCGCAGTCCTGTCGGTTGGGCATTGCCTGCCCACATCCAGGCAGGCTTTAATGGAAAATCCCGGTAACTCTTTCCCAAGGAGAATTTCCTGATAAGCATCGGTATCACCGGACAAAACAATCGCTTTATATTCCGTCATCACATTCCGGGTGCAATTCAATAATTTAGATTATTGGTCTGATCACGGGAGAACGACAACTAATGATGAATTCTACTGATCATAACTATCTGATTTTTTAGATCACATTTTTCTATATAGCTTGTTTTTGGTCAAAAACACACAAATCTAAATTATCAGATTGCACCCACATTCCCTCTCCTGAACATAAATTATTTTGATCCCGCACAAAAGCGTGTCAGTCCCAGGGCCTGGGCAGGTCCTGCAATGGAGGTACCGTAAAAAATTACGGGTTTATCTCCGACAAACCGCCCCGCCGTCCCATTGACAATGGTGGACCCCGTCACCAGCAGCAAATCACACCAGTTAACGGCATCATCCGTGGCTTCGGGTCCCTCAATGTTCACATCATACTTGGTCTGGCCGATGTTTTCCGGGTCCAGATCAATGAGGCGCATATCAAAAAAAGGAGACAATTTTTCCGTCATCCGGGGCTGCAATCCAATCTGGGTGATTCGTAGCTGTCTTTTTTCTGGACTGGGGTGGTTTTCCTGTATATAGCTTAAGAGCTTGTCTGCACAGAGCACGGGTTCTTCGTCTTTACAATGAATCGTTCCCCCCACCAATCCCAGATAACGGTAGACAGCATTAAAGGCTGCAACAAAGATAGAGCGCCGATAGTTATTTTGAAGGGGCATCTCCAAAATTTCCCCGAGGGTACCATTAAAATCAGCATAGTGATCAGTGAATGCCTGGCCCAGAGATCCCTTGAAATCTGCCTGCATGAGCTTTTCTTTACCCTTTTGAATGGGATAATCATCCGCTTCGGGGTTTCCAATGGCTTCATGGGTGGAAAGGGCCCGGGCCGTGACGCGTATGGGTTCATCCAAAAGGCCATGCTGCAGCCACAACGTCCGGGCTTTTGTCTTTAATTCATCGTAAATATCCGTCATACTTGATTTCCTTTTTCTTTTTAACTTATGTTGAATTCCAGGATCTTATCGGGGAAAAGCCAGGTTTGCAAACAAAATTAATTGTAATCCGCCCGGGTTTTTTCATCGGCCATGGTGGGTGCCACAAGGGGGTCCCAAGCCGTATCCTTCCAGGTGCCCAGATGGGTGTGCATATCAAGATAACTGGTGGGAATGGGATGGGTCCCCACAAGCACCTTGACCCCAAACCGTTTTTCAAGAAAGGGTTTAAAGGTGTCAATGTAAGGACAGGGAGGATATCCCACCACCAAGCCCGTGGCCAGATGAATCACCTGTGCCCCATTTTTCACCATCTCTGCCCCGGCATACTCTATGTTTCCCCCGGGACAGCCATCACAGGTGGTAAAGCCCACCAGCTCCGGTGGTGTGGTGTAGGTGCTGAAGGCCCCTTCCATATTATGCATGGCCCGGAAACACTTTCCGCCAGCACAGCGACGGTAACGATGGCAGATGATAATCCCAACTTTTGTCTTTGAATCCATTTAATTTTCTCCCTTGATCAACGTTTGTCTTTTTTTCCCAGGGAGCTGCTTAAAAATTTTTGTCAGGGGAAAAAACCAGTGAAATTTCACACAAGGGCAGTCCCCTGAAGCCCCCAGCAAAGATAATGAGCAATATCGCATAACCTCTTATGGTGGGCAAGCAATTTATACAAAACCGGCAAGAAAACCCCTGGGTCTTTAGCTCAGGGGTTATTGACTTGACTCCGCTTAAAACCAGGCCCGAAAATTGCTGCTGGGAACGGTCTGAAACTGCATTTTATCAAGTAGTTCATTTAATCCATTAAACATCCCCTGCACGTCCCTGGACACATTTGTACCGATGCATCGCCGCATGATATCTCCATTGTGGTGGGCAGATATCACCGCCTCTATTTCCTCCAGGGGCTTCACCAAATTATTGGCAAGGCTGCGTTTGAAAAGCATGCCTGCAAAAAAAACAGTGATCGCCATGAAAACAATGGCCCAGGCCCCGGCATAACCAAATTGTCTGGCATGAACATCGGCTTTTATCATGGCTTCTCTATTCATTTTCCCCAACAGCGTTATGGCGGAAACAATTTTCTGCCGGGCCTCCATATTTCCCAGGAAAGCCTTGTTAAATTGGGCTTTTATGGACTTCAGAGGCACCGGTTCTTCTATTTCTGTAATGTTGTTCTCAGCCCGATTGAATGAGGTAATAAACGCAGCCTTCAGTGCGTCGTTGGCAACCCTGTCCAACCCTATCAAGGCAAGGGATGCCAGCATCTCTTCACAGGCCTCAAGGGAACGTTCATTGCGGTCAATGATCACTTCAATGGCCGGGGCCATGCGCATGAAAATCCATATGGAGCCCAATGCCATCAACAAATTGAATCCCATCATCAACCACACGCCCATACGCACCGCATGTGCACTTCTCATGATCACACCCCCTTTATGAATTTTGGAATGGCCGCTTCATTACAAACAATCATCAGATTATCCTCAGCCTGCAGGGGTTCATGGGGGGAGGGCTGTATGATGCGATCAGGAGTTCCCCGGCGTATGGCCGCCACCAGGATACCAAAGCGTTTTGGCAATGCCAGCTCAATGAGATTTTTCCCCACCATGGAGGGTTGTATGCGAATTTCCGTGAGATTCAAGTCCTCTCCAATGGCCGTATCTGCGATGACATGCCGATATAAAAGGCGATTGGCAAACCGTATGCCAAATTCCTGCTCTGGGTTGACAATCTTATGGGCACCCACCAGATGCAGAATGCGCTGGTGCATTTTATCATTGGCCCGGGCAACGATGAAGGGTGCCCCCATCTGCCGGAGCAGTGCCGTACAGATAATGGATTGTTCCTTTGAATCATCACCAATGGCGCACACCACGGCATCCCGTTTTCCTGGATGAAGCCGGGCAAGCTCCACCTCATCGGTGGCATCCAGGGCCAGGGCCTCGGTTACAAAGACAGAGGCTTCCTGCACCAGATTTTTCTGGAAATCAACTGCCAGCACTTCAGCGCCTTTTTGTGACAAGGTTCGAGCAAGGGACATGCCAAACTGCCCCAGACCGATGATTAATATCTGTTGAATCATATAAAAACACCTTTATGTAAGGGTTATTTTTGCATCAGGACAACGGGAAACAGGGGGAAGGCTCGCATCACTTAATAACATGAAAAGCGTCAGCGGACCAATGCGTCCAACGAACATGGCCAGCATGACAATAAGCTTTCCGATCTGATCAAACTTTGCCGTGGCACCAATGGAAAGGCCCACGGTGGCAATGGCGGAGGTGGCTTCAAAAATAATGCTGCGGGCAGGGATCTGCTGGGTGACTTCCAGCATCAACACCACCACAAACCAGATCACCCCTCCTGAAACGACAATGGTAATGGCACGAGAAATCGTCACCGGACGGATGTTTCTATTCTGGAGGGTCACCCCGTTGCGATGGGTGATATTGGCCCAGAAGGTCATGGCCAGAATGGCAATGGTGGTGGCTTTTATACCACCGGCGGTGCCCCCTGGACACCCCCCAATGAACATCAGACACAGCATGACAAGAAAAGTGGGACCCATAACATCTGCAAGGCCCACGGAATTAAATCCTGCGGTGCGAAGGGTTGCCGACTGAAACCAGGCATTGTTAACCTTATTAAAAAAAGACATGCCGGATAACACCCCATCCCACTCAAAGGCCAGCATACAAAAGCTCCCTGAAATCAATAAAACCGCCGTGGTCACAAGATCTATGCGGGAAGTCACCGGAATGCCCCGGCCTCGCACCCACCGGGGAATCAATAAACTGGTGGCCGGGGCCATGCCACCGCAGATAATCAGTGCCGCCACCATGTGCAACACCAAGGGGGCATTTTGATAGGAAATCAGGCTGTCTGTCTGCAGGGAAAAACCCGCATTGCAAAAGGCAGATATGGCGGTGAAACTCCCCCTCCAGGCAGCCTGGCCAAGGCTGTCGCCCATGGCATAAAACACCCCCCCAAGAAAAAGTGCCCCCACCCCTTCCACCAGAAAGGTGAATTTAAGAATCAGCACAAGGGATGCCACCAGATCTTTACGGTCACTGTCCACCAGGGAGGTCATGAGACGCTCCTGGCGCAAACTGAGCCGCCGCCCCATGGCATGCATGACAACGGTGGTGATAGTCATAATGCCAAGCCCTCCGAATTGAATGAGAAAAAGAAGAATCCCCTGCCCCGTCATGGAAAAATCCATGGGGGTGTCCAGCACCGAAAGCCCAGTGACACACACCGCACTCACAGAGGTAAAGGCGGCATCCACAAGGGTAATGGGTGCATTGGTCATGGCACCGGGCAGAAGGAGCATCAAGGTACCGACAAGGCACAATCCCAAAAAAGTAAAAAAGACAATGGCGGCGGGACGGCTAAAAATCTCCTCCCAGGTGCCCCGCGGTGCAGCGCGATCCCTGGAAATATCTTCCTTGTCATGACCGGGACCCGGGGTGAAATCCAGCAACACAAAGCCCCCGGTGATCAAGGCCACTGCTCCCAGCAATGCCATAAAGGGATTTACCACAAGACAGGGCAAGGCCGCCACAAAAGCCGCCCCCCCTGCTACCACACCGAAAAATTTGCCAGGCCCAGGCCACCGGAACAGGGTGAGTGAACAAACAAAGGCGCTGATGGAGGCCAGCCAGGCAATGGCCAGGCGCCACATCGGTGGAAAAGAATTTTGTGTTCCCATGACCAGCAGCAACGGCAGGGGCGATAACAGAAGACCTCCCCATTGCGCAGCCACCTTTGCCAGCCGTGCGTTTGAAATGTGCACCCGTTTCATCCTAAACTTTTTACCATGACAATCTATCTTTTTATTGTTTGCAGCACGCGATAATCCCGTTCTCCCAGACATCAGTTCTGAAAAAACGGGATTATCATGTACCAACCCACCCTGCTTGATAAAACATAAAGGCGGAAGAATCAATATAAAATATTGGCATCCTTCAAAAGTACTTTACACTTTTTTTGATCATTCTTCATTTGTCAGGGCTTTTCCCAAAAAACCGTAAAATACTTTTGAAATCATTGCAAGAGTTAGAAATATTGGTAAAAAGCCGATAGCCTTCAAAGATGAAAAGAGAGGTGGTCTGGAAATGTCACCACCGGAAGGTTCACCGTAAAGCTTGATCCACTGCCCTCTTTGCTTTTAACCTTTATGGTGCCGCCGTGCTTGGCCACGATTCCCTGGGATACGCTCAGGCCCAATCCCGTTCCCTTGCCCTTGGGCTTGGTGGTAAAAAACGGGTCAAACACCGATGAGACAATGTGATGGGGGATGCCTTCTCCATAATCAATGACGGTAACCTTCACAGCATCGGTCTTTTCATCCAGACATCCCATGACCTGTATTTTTCCTCCCTTTGACGAGGCATCCATGGCATTGAGCAGAAGGTTGACAAAAACCTGCTGAAGCTTCTGGGCATCCCCATGTATCCGGGGAAGATCATCGGTGAATTGAATCTCCACGGTGATGCCCGACAGCCGGATCTGGTTTTCCAGCAGGGTGATGGTCTCCTTTAATAGCTGGTGCAGATCCACAGATTCCATGGCGGAGGAACTTTCCCGGGCAAAATCCAGGAGATTGCGAATTATTTTCCGGGCACGATCTGTTTCTTCAGTAACATCTCTGAGCATTTCCTTACGTTCCTCATCGGATAACTCCTGATAGTCCTCCAGCAGCATGTGGGCTGTGAGCATGATATTGTTCAAGGGGTTGTTCAGCTCATGGGCCACCCCTGAGGTCAGTGTTCCCACGGCCCTCATCTTATGGGTCTGGATGAGGACGGCTTCTCTGGTATCAATCTCCTTTATCATTTCATTGATGGCCACGGCCAGGTCCGTAAATTCATCCCGGAACTTTCGTTTGGGCAGGATGGGCCTGAAATCCCCGGAGGCAATGCGCTGGGCATAGGTGGAAAATCGACTGAGGGTGGAATAGATCCTCCCCACCAGCAACCAGGCGTTCATGGCAAGAAAAACCAACAATACCAGAATGGAATAGATATGAAAATCCCGGGATTGATTAAGAGATCTTTCAAGGGCACGCTTTTCAACGGTCATCATACTTTGGGCCGAGGCAAGAATATCCTGACCATATTCCCGAAGGTGGGTCTCTATGCCTTTAGAAAAGGGGGTTTTGTGCAGATCCATAACATCTTGCTGCTGCTTCTGGAACAACTGGCCCAGAAGCGACTGGTAGGATTCAATCTTGTTAAGGATGGTCTGCCGGGTCATTTGATCCTGCAGTTCAGAAAACGTATCAAGCTCCCTGGTAAATATTAATCCGGCAAGATGAATGTTTTCAATGGCATCACTGAGATTTGTTCCGTAGAGAAAATAATTTTTCTCATACCGACGGGCCTGCTGAACCTCGGCTGAAAATTCATTGACAAACTCAAGAAATTTCAGCCGGGTCTGCACTTTTTCGTTGTTGAGAATCAGCACCACGGCAATGACCGACACAAACAGAAACACCAAAACGTTACCCAGATAAATCTGTTTCCTCACACTGAAATGTCGCCGTGACATTAAAGTTTGTTGGGCCTCTCGAATATCGGCTATGTGACCATACAAATGTTTCACGGTGGTGTCGGCCCCCCCTTCTTTGCCAGGATTTTCTGAAGTCTGCTGTAGTGTTTCCATTTTTTATCCATTTCAATCAGTGCACAGGTGCGTTGAAATTCAGGGGAGATCCCAGAGCTTCAGCTGCTTTGGCAATAACCTTTCTCAGATCATCTGGTTTAAATGGTTTGGCAATGAAATCAAAGGCCCCCTGTTCCATGGCATCCCTTGCAAGGGAAATCATGGCATATCCCGTGATCATGATAATCTTTGTTCTTGGCCATTGATCATGAACCATTTCAAGCACCTGCATGCCATCCATCTCCTCCATATAGATATCAGTGACCACAATATCAAACTCTTTTTCCCCAATCCGTTTCATCGCCACCCGGGGGTCTTGGAAAACCTCCACACGGCAACCGATTTTTTCCAATGCAGGTTTCAGGCGTTTTCCCACAATCAGTTCATCATCCAACAGCAAAATTTCAAGTTGATTTGACATCTGCGTCTCCTTGGTTCAAAGATTGGGCTTGATCACACCATGGTCCACCCAGGACAGCGGGTGGGCAGGCCGACAAGCACCAGAGGTTCTTGCAAAACGATTAAATCATAAAATAAAAAGAGATCAAAAATTTAGGCCACATCAGCGGTTGCCAAGGGCAGCTTCATTCACCGGGTCCACATTCCAATGTACCTCCAGGTATCCCATACCCTCCACCATTCCTGCAATTTCTTTTATGGCGGCAATTTTCTTTGCTTTTTCCCGTTTAAGTGAAGTGGTGGTCACCACAACGGTTCCATTCTGGGCATGGACATGAATATCGGTCAATGTTTTCAAAAGCACATTTTTTACCTTTGCAGCCAAGGCCCGGTCCGTCAAGTTGTTTCTGGAATAGGTCATGGGTTTGAACCGCGGGTATCCCACAGTGGCTGCCACGGTGGTTACCGCCTCATCGGGTTTTATCTGATCCAGGTTAATCACCAGATCATAAAGCCTGGGGTCGGCCTCCCGGCGCTGCCAGGCCGCCACAGACCATTTTTCCCGGCGGCGTTCCTTTTTGGTGTCTGTCACAGAGGCGGAACCATCGCCACCAACCAGACGTACTTTTAAGACATGGGACACCACCAGAACATAGAGGTGTGCCCCCAGCCCCCAACAGACAAGATCATCTTCCAATAACCGGTCCAAAACCGCCGTTTCAACACAGGAGAGGTAATAGTGCCACAATTTGGAGGGTATACGTCTTAAAATGGAGGGGGGCGACACCATTGCCTCCCTGAGTTTGGATGAATCCAGATCGTACTGCCGGGCAATTTCATCAAGAAAGGTATGGTTCAGTGTTTTATAGCCCAGATGGGTTGCGGTTTCCTGGGCAATTTTATCTTCCAATTCCTGATTTTCCGAAGCAAAAAGTAAAACGGACATAATGTCCTCCTTATGGTCTAATGGTTACTCTGTGTGGGTTACGGCCTTTTTTAAACAGCATCCAGGGGAGCTGTCACACCTGCACGAACTTCAAGATTAAAAATTCCTGGGGAATCCTGTTTAAGGTGCGTCAGAATTTTTTTAAACTTTCCATTATGGGCGGCCTTCTCCGTTGCATAAACCAGTAAATTTCCATATTCGCAGGTAACCCCGACTTCGGGAAAGTCAGCCACCAGAGCAGCTTTGACATTACAGGCAAGGCTCAGATCCAGTGCTTTTTTAAGACAGGTCTCCGTTGATTGAAACGCCTTTGTATTGGCGGCACCACAGATGAATTCCACGGCATTGTCCACGGAGAGCTTGTCAATGCAGATCACCATATCGTACAGGGTGTTGTCAGTGGGATCAACACCATATATTTTGCGGGTCCATTTTTTCCGCTGGTCGTCGTCTTTGAGAATAAGCTCCCGGGCTTCATGATGGTCAATCCCCGCTTCTTTCATTTTGCGCATCACACGACCCTCCAGATTTGAGATGATGCGAATCTTAAGCACATGGTCAAGTCCCTTTAAGAGAAGATGACCCGCCAGTCCGTGATAGACCACATTGTCCTCGGCAACCATTTCCAATAAAGTGGCCCGCACATAGGCAATGTAAATCTGTTTTGTATTTTTATACCGCTCCCTGAGTCCGGGCGCATCATGGAGAGCCTGCACCAGGGTCTGCTGGGAAACATGAAATTTATCACTGGCTTTGAGCATCAAGTCTCGACTGAGAAGATTGTATCCAAGCGTTGCTGCTACTTTTTCCGCCACGGCTTTACCCATCGAATGGGACCCTCGGGATATAGTCACAATTGGCATTGTTATTTCACTCCTTTTCTTAAATACCGTAAATCAAACTGATCATTGCAATCATGACCACCAGGAAAATAACACTGACCAAGCTGCCCGCCTTTATAAAATCCACAGTGCGATATCGGCCCGGCCCCATGTAAAGGGCATTGACCTGATGGGTGGGCAGCATAAAAGAATTACTTGTGGCAAGACCCACCACCAGGGCCGCCATTCTCGGGTCTACATTGGCAGCAATGGCCATGTTCACCACAAGGGGTACCAGAAGAACCGTGGCCCCCACATTGGAGATGACCAATGTAAACAGGGTGGACAGAATTCCGATAACCGTCAAGAGTACGATGGGGGTAACATCACCAATGACATTAAGAATACTGCCCGCGATCCATTCAGCAGTGCCTGTTTTCTGGGTGGCGATTCCCAGTGGGATCAGCCCGGCCAGAAGAAAAATAGTGCGCCAGTCCACGGACTGATACGCCTCATCAATACTGATAACCCGGGTAATCACCATGCCAAGGGCACCGGTCATTAATGCCACGGACAGCTGAATATCAAATACCATGATCATAACCAGGGAAAGAGCCAGCCAGCCACCCGCCCACAAGGCCTTTTCCGGCCGCATTTCCTCCAGATCCGAAGGCATGCTGAACAAAAGCCCACTTTCCCGGTGCAGGGATTCCAGCCGCTTCCAGGTACCGTAAAGCCGGATCACATCTCCGGTCTGAAGTGCAATGGAATCAATTTCCGCCCGATAAGTTTCCTCCTGACGGTGAATCTCCAGGGGCGTCACACGGAAACGATCCTGAATACGAATTTCAGCCAGTGTCAGCCCGGCAAATTGTGATCTGGGAGAAACAACGGCCTCCACAGTGCCCGAGGTTGCCGTATCAAATTCGCTGCTGTAACAATCAATTGTTTCCTTGAGTTCCATCTCTTCGGCCAGGGCCATGCGTTCCACATCTTTTTTACGGCCACAGACCACCAGATCCACACCAGCGCGGATTTCCGATTCCGGGGATGGAGAAAGAGTTTTGAAATCAGGGGGTTCCGTCAGGGCAAGGACATTAACAAGATAACGACGACGGAGATCCTCCACCCGCACCGGATCACGATAATCCATGAAATCTTCGGATGTGGTGAGCTCATAATGGGAATTTACTTCCTCCTCATTTGCCTCAAGGCCGTCGATTGTGCAAAATGCCTCATTATCTTCTGTCCCCTGGCACTCCCCCTGGGGAAGGATGAACCGACCCAATAGTATAAAACAGGCAATGCCGCTGGCCACCAGTGCAAGGCCGATGGGGGTGACGTCAAAAAGCCCGAAAGGTTCTAAATTAAAGGGGATCAAAAGGTCATTGAGCAGAATCAAAGGGGAACATCCCACCAGGGTAATGGTTCCACCCAGGATGGCACTGAACCCCACGGGCATGAGCAGACGACTTAAAGGGATTTTCTGCATTTTACTGATGCGCTGAATGGCTGGCAGAAACAAGGCAGCAGCCCCGATGTTCTGCATGAAACTTGAAATAAAGGCCACGGTGAAGGAGATGGCCACGATGATCCGGGAGGTGCTGGTTCCTGCCACCGCCAGAACGGGTTTCACAAGTTTGTTGATCATACCGGTCTTGTCAAGCCCGGCACCGATGATGATAACGGCGATGATGGACACCACCGCGTTACTGCTCAGACCCACAAAGGCCTCCTTGGGGGTTACCAGGTGTAAAAGCGGCAAGGCCACCATCATCAGGATGGCCACCACATCCACCCTGACCCATTCCACAATGAACAGAAAAATAGCCAAACCTATCATAACGAGCACCATGATCATGTCCGGTGTCAATTGTCCCATAATTTCTCCCTTGTCATCTGTTAATTTTTTGTTATCCGTTTTTGGGGCTTATTTCTGGGATACCCCTCCCCTTATTTCATTAAGTGTTAATTTTTTGTTATTCGTTTTTTCACTGTCAGAAGCGGGCATTCCAGATTCTTGGTCACCCGCCCAAGCCAATGTTTTCCAGAAAATTTGCATGCAAAGGGTAAATCCTGGCTGCTTCCCCAGATAATGACCTGAAAGGGGGACCTGTCTGCCAGGAATTTCAACAATTCCTGGGCTGGATCGCCAATCCGCATCACCGAATTTATTTTAAGACCATTTACAAGAAAAGGGGCTGAACATTCCTCCAGCAGGCGGTTGACCCGGGTTCCAATCTTTTTGAGATCATGGCGTTTAACGCCCAAAAGATTAGAACCGGAAAAGGACATGTAAACCAGCATGAGAAGGGTGACTCTGGCATTAATTCGCAGGGCGAATTCCCTGGCGTAGTGCAAGGCCTCAGGAAACACCTGTTCATTTTCAAAAATTACCAACAAATCAGAATTCATACCAGCATACCTCCTGGCTTGGAGTATTACAAATTCTGTGCCAGAAGAATTCAAAAGGCACGCGCAAAGTTAACCAATTGATTTAACTACCCATAAGAAACATGACGGATTTGTTGAAAACATTTTCAGAAAAAAATATTGAAAATAAGATGTTGCAGAATGCAACGGAGGGGGAAAAGGCACACAAGATCTCCCGGGAAACGAGAAAGGAACGAGGTGTTGCAGAAACGAACACAGGCGTTGCAAATGCTCCCCTCCTGAATCATGGATTCAGAAGGAATACTTTGGATCTAAAATTTTGAGATATGGTTTTATCATGTAAATTCAATGTCATCATCGCTGATCTGAATCCAATTTATCCAATTGTTTCATGAACAGCAGATAAGTGATTTGCTCAATGGCGATGGATGGGTTGGATATGCCGATCGCCCAAATTTTTTTTAACTTGGCCATCTGCCATTCAATCCTTTTTGTAGTCACACCAGGCAGTTTTACCAGCCAGACGATTGTTATTTTAGGATTAGGCATGATCAATGTCTCTCTTTTCTCCCTGGTTTTCTCCCTGGTTTTTTCCAGAATCTGGGGAGAAAATGGCATCCTTCATATCCCCTCAAAAGTAATTGACACTTTTTTGAGGAAATTCCCAGAAAATAGAGGAGTATTTTGAGAAAGTGTCAACCAGTGAATGAAGGATGCCGAAAAAATTATAAAATTTATTATTTCAAATCGAATTTCTTGATCTTACGCCATAATGATGCACGATCAATGCCCAGGATCTCTGCGGTTCTTGTTTTTGCATTATGGTTGATACTTAAAAGGTGGGCAATATAATCCCTTTCCAGTTCTGCCAGGGTCATCATGTCCTTTTCAGGTCTCTGATAGGTATGAAGTTCCAGCTCTTCAAGATCCGCCGGAAGATCACAGGCCCGGATTTCATTGGATCTGCTGATGGCGACGGCCCGTTCCAGGATATTTTCAAGTTCCCTGACATTTCCCGGAAAGGCATAACCAATGAGCAAAGACATGGCCCGGGAGGAGATGGCCCTTATCTGCTTTAAGCCTTTGCGGTTCAAGCAATCCAGGATGTGATAGGCCAACAGGGGGATATCTTCACACCGTTTGTTCAGGGCCGGGAGGTTTATGTTGACGACATTGATGCGGTAATACATGTCTTTTCGAAATGCACCGGTCTGGACCTCGGCTTTCAGATCTTTGGCCGTGGCCGAAAGCACTCGGATATCAACGGGAATGGCCTTGGTTCCCCCCACTCGAACAAGTTCCCCTTCCTGGAGTACCCGCAAGAGTTTTACCTGCATGGAGTGGGGCATCTCGCCGATTTCATCCAGAAAAACAGTGCCCATGTTCGCCGTTTCCAGAAGCCCGGCCCGGGTTTTCACGGCACCGGTAAAGGCCCCCTTTTCATGTCCAAAAAGCTCACTGGCCAGAAGGGTTTCAGTAAAGGCACCGCAGTTCACCGCCACAAAGGGTCCCCGGGACCGTGTGCTTGCAAGATGAATACTCCTTGCCACCAGCTCCTTTCCGGTGCCCGAGTCCCCGGAGATTAAGACACTGCAATCCGTGGGGGCAATTTGGTGAATCAATGTCTGTATGTCTCTGATTTTTGGACTGTTCCCGATGATCACAGGGGGCGAAAGGCTGCATTCGTTGTCTTCTTGTACCTGGGCTGCCTGGGCTCTCAGTCTCTGTCGATTAAGGGCATTTTCCACAACTTCCAAAAACTGTTTCGGTGTAAAGGGTTTTTTTAGGTAGTGGAAGGCCCCTTCCCGGGTGGCTTCAATGGCATTGTCAATGGTGGCATAACCGCTCATGAGAATGACGTCTATGGCAGGAAAACGGGTCTTGATGGCAATCATCAGCTCCAGACCATCCATGCCGGGCATTTTCACATCGGTGACAACAAGATCATAGGGGGTATCTTCCATGCGCTTGAGTGCCCCTGTAGGATGGGTATAAGAGGAGACAAGATAGCCCTGTTTTTCCAGGAGCCGTCTCAATCTCTTGAGGGTAACACCTTCATCGTCCACCAGCATAATTCTGGCTGTTGTTGTCATCCGGGCAATATCCTCCCTGTTTTCTTCAATGATGCAGCACGTCCATGGCCTGGCGAAGTTTCTGGATGGGAATCTGACCCGGGGCAGATTCACTTTTCCCCATGGCAAAGGTCATATCAGAACCGAAAAGCCCCCCGGCAATACGACTCACAAGGCCCTGTTTTCCCATGGATATGGTGATCATGGGAATTTCAAGAAAATCTGTTCTGGCCCGCAGGGTGGCGTTCAACAATAAAAGAACGTCCTTATAATTGTTTGGCATGGCCGCAAGTTTAGCAATGTCCGCCCCCAGGGCCTGGGCCCGGCCCAATCGCTCCAGAATCACGGTTTCATCCGGGGTTTTTTCAAAATCATGGGAGGACAACATTAATTTAACGCCGTTTTGCTCTGCACCATAACGGATGCTTTCAATAAAAGCCACATCGTTGCACAATTCAACATCCACAATATCAACCAGACCCGTTGCCATGGCCTGGGTAATCACATCCAGCCGGGTCTCCCGGGAAATTTGGCCCATGCCCCCCTCAATATCAATGCGGCAGGTGAATATCAAGGGAACCCCTTCCATGGCTGTGCGCAGATGGGCAAGGGTTATAAGAACCTCCCCTACGTCGCCAACCGTATCCAAGGCATCAACGCGCCACTCCAGAAGGTCGGGGGAAAGACCCATGAGTTCCCGGGCCTGGCGCAGCAGATCATCCCTGTCCGTTGCCACCAGGGGCAGGCAGATCAGCGTATCAGGACCGCCGATAATTTTTCCCTTTACATTGACCGGTCGTTGGCAGTTCATCCTCATCTTAATTTTCCTTTCAACGGGTTTTCCCTCCCTAATTCCTCGGTGATCCGGTTTTGGGGGCTGATTTCTGGAAGAACGGCTTCAGGGTTGGCTGGCGCAACACAAGCCAGGAATTCCCAGAAACAACACGCATAAGCCAAACTTGCCCACCATATCAACACAAAAAATATATCATCAAATATTAAAAAATTCGGGCCTGCTTCTTTTCGGCCATTTTAAAGCAATACCATACTTCAAACAGGGTCTGCCACCTGTTTTTCATGATGCAACAAGTGTTCATATTGACCACCACGATGTTTCTCTACCAGCACGCGGCCCTCTATTGCCCAACGATAACGTGCCCCCAAATTACAGAGATCATGCAGATTCCGTCGATTCAAAGGTTCCCTTGATATCCACACATGCTAATAACCCTTTTTTCGCTCATTTCTATAACATGCTGTAATCAAAACAAAATATCAGCATATTTTTTTGATGTCCAACTTTTTGGTATTAATAAATTCAACAGCTTATGAAAAAATGAGCGAATTGCAAGTAATAACAAGAGGTAAACAGCAAATTAATCATTTTTAAATAAACCACTAACTTTGAAGTGTTAAGGATCATATTTAGCAGTAGGAATATTGGGTCAAAGACTGGTCTATTTTTCTAAAAGGGAGAAAAGAATGCAATTTTTGAAAAAGAATATTTTATTTTTGCTGATAATGGCATTTCTGACCATTATCGGCGGTTGTAATGATGACGATGATGATGATAGTTCCAAGGGTAGTAGTATGAGTTTGACCATCATGCATATGAATGACTCCCATTCATATGCGGATGGTTCATCGGGTGAAGAGCTCACCATCAGCGGAAAATCAACCTATTTTGACATGGGCGGTTACCCACGGTTAACTACAAAAATCAAGGATATCCGGTCATCCACCGAAAACACACTTCTTTTACACGCCGGTGATGCTGTACAAGGAACCCTCTACTTTACCAAATATGAAGGTGAGGCTGACTTTGAGTTTCTCAACGCCATGGGCGTAGATGCCATGGCTGTTGGTAATCATGAGTTCGACAAGGGCCCTGGGTATCTTCAAAAGTTCATTGATTATGCAGAGTTCCCTATCATTTCAGCCAATATCGACGCTACTTCGGAGGTAAGCCTGGCCGGATTGATCGAACCCTATGTGATCAAAGATTATAATGGTGAAAAGGTGGGAATCATCGGTCTGACCACCCCCACCACTGAATTCACATCAAGTCCGGGGGACAATGTTATTTTCAATGATCTTGCCAGCACCGTTGCAACCTACGTTGCACAACTGGAAGACCAGGGGATTAACAAGATTATCCTTCTTACCCATTTGGGGTATGATCAGGACGTGGAACTGGCTGAAAGTATAGAAGGGGTGGACATCATTGTGGGTGGTCATTCCCATACCCTGCTGGGCGGTGAAGACCTTGAAGCCCTGGGAAAAGCCCCTGGCGGAGCATACCCCACAGTGGTGGAAAATACTGAAGGTGATTCCATCTATGTGGTACAGGCCTGGCAGCATACACTGGCCCTTGGCAAACTAAATGTTGAATTTGATAAAGACGGTGTTGTCACGGCCATTGAAGGAACCCCCATCCTGCTTCTGGGTGAAGAGAGTATCAAACAAAAAGATGAAAATGGTGACAAAGTTGAGGTTGATGACACAACCCGCGCCGCCATTGTTGCCGCCGTGGCTGAAAACAATGCAGTGGAACTGGTGGCCAAAGACACCGTGGCTGCGGCAAGTCTTGCCACATATACAGCCGGGATTGACGAACTGGAGACCGAGGTCATTGCCTCTGTTTCTTCTGATCTGTATCACACCCGCATTCCTTTTACCGATAAGTACGGGGAGGGTGTTCCCCTTCCCGATGGAAGTTATATCGCCCCCGTGGTCTGTGACGGCATGCTCTGGAAAATGGATCAGGTGGGGCTGGATGCTGATTTTGCTCTCCAAAATGCCGGTGGTCCGCGAAGGACCATCTATGCAGGCGATCTTACCGTGGGAGATGCATATGAGTTGATGCCCTTTGGTAATACGCTCTATATTCTTGAATTAACGGGTAATGAGTTTAAGGCTGCACTTCAAAGCGGTATTGATGCGGCGGCAAGTGGTGACAGCAGCGGTGCTTTCCCCTATGTGGCTGGCTGCCGCTTTACTGTGGATGCTAAAACAAATCCCCAGGCCCCTATGCTCACCCTGGTGGAAAAGCAGAATGACTCCGGCGATTGGATCGAGATCAACGATGATGAAACCTACAGAGTTGTGACCAACAACTACATTGCAGCCGGCGGGGATTACTACTCCGTGCTTGAAGATGCCACTGGATATCGTCTTGACACCGGGTTTGTGGATGCAGAGGTATTCATGGATTACGCCAAGGCCATGGGAACATTGAACAGGCCGGATGCCACAGGCGTAACCTATATCACCGATGCGGTGGTGTTGAAATTCATTGAAACCACTGATATTCATGCGTCACTATTTCCCTATGACTTCATTGAAGCCGAGGATATTTTACATTCACTCACCCAGATTAACACCTATGTCGCCTCCCAACGGGACAATGCCAATCAGGAGGTGATACTGCTGGATAATGGAGATATCCTCCAGGGCCAACCCGTTGCCAATTATTACAACTATGAAAGAGATACTCTGGACGGCCATGTGATAGCCGATATCATGAATTACATGGACTATGATGCAGGCACCGTGGGTAACCATGACATTGAACCTGGAAAAGCAGTTTATGATGCCATTAACCAGCAATTTGAGTTCCCCTGGCTTGCGGCCAACTGCATCAGTACCACCACGGGAGACCCCTATTTTGAACCCTATACTGTGATTGAAAGAAGCGGTATTAAAATTGCCGTACTGGGTCTCATAACACCGGGTGTTCCTTCCTGGCTGCCGGAATCAGTATGGCCGGATATGGAATTTCTTGACATGATTGAAACTGCAAAGCAGTGGGTACCCATCATTGAACAACAGGAAAGCCCTGATCTCATTATCGGACTTTTCCATGCAGGTACTGATTATACCTATGGCGGTGGAGAAAAAGACGCCGAAAAGAACCAGAACGCATCCCAGCTGGTTGCCGAACAGGTGCCGGGGCTTGATATCGTTTTTGTAGGGCATGATCATTATAACCATGCCTATACGATTGAGAATGAAGAAACAGGCGATTCGGTACTGATTCTGGGCGCAAAAAATGCCGCCTATAATTTTTCCGAGGCTGTGGTTGTCATGACTCCCAATGGCGATGGAACCTACACCAAGAGCGTTGACGGTGTCTACAAGGATGCAACGGTGTACGATGTTGATGAGGAGATGTATGACTATTTCGGCTATGCCGTAGATGCGACCAAGAACTATGTTGATGAAGAGATCGGAACTTTTACGGAATCCACCACATCCAGGGATTCCATGTTCGGCGACTCCTCGTTCAATGACCTGGTCCATGAAATACAATTTTCCGTGTGTGAAGATGTCATGGGTCAGACAGCTGAAATTTCCATTGCAGCGCCCCTGCAATTTGACAAAACCATTGAGGCTGGCTCGGTGTATGTTCGCGATATGTATAAACTTTATAAGTATGAAAACACCCTTTATCTCATGTCGCTGACCGGCGCTGAAATCGACGATTTTCTGGAATACTCCTATGCAAAATGGACAAACCAGATGACCAGCGCCGATGACCACCTGATCAACTTCAAATCCCTTGACGAAACCACAGGCAATTACTCCCTTGTAACCAACTATTACAACTATGATTCTGCGGCAGGCATTGTTTACGAAGTGGATGTGAGCGAGCCTGAATTTAACAGGGTCACCATCCTGGGTATGGATGCCGACCTTGATGGTCTTGTGGACGAGGGGTCGGCTTTTGATGAAGCAGCCACCTATACCTGTGCCATCAATTCCTATCGTGCCGGTGGCGGTGGCGGTCATATCACAACTGGTGCAGGTATTGACAGTTCAGAACTTGGCGATCGACAAATTGATGTAACAGCACGGGATCTTCGTTATTATCTCATTGAGGATATTAAAAACCGGGTGAATGTAACCCCCAGAGCATTTGGAAACTGGGAGTTTGTTCCTGAGGAATGGGCTGCTGCCGGTGCTGAGAGGGATTATGATATCCTGTACACAACCGGAGATGGTGCCCACTGAGCAGAATATTTTTATCCATATCAATTCAATATGTTAAGCTGTAACTGATAGGGATAGACTATTCGCAGATGGGGGAAGTGGATCAAATCAAGCCGGAGCATTTTTAATGTTCCGGCTTCAATTATTTGGTGGTTTTATCCTAATATTCAATCTTTTAGAAGCGTTAAGGATTCAGGTCATCTTCCATGTCTGAAACAATAAAAACGTCGGCTGTTCTGCTGGCAGTTGTCATTATTATTACCATTATTAAATTTATATTATATTTTTCATCGGGAAGTATCGCGGTACTTTCGGAAGCCTGGCACAGCTTTTCAGATGTGACCACCACCCTGCGACTGGTCTTCGCCAGTTATCCTCGACG
>CAKZLA010000097.1 GCA_937124525.1 uncultured Desulfobacterium sp. | reverse complement strand
GTGGAGGCGGCAGGACGGGGTCTTAGCACAGGGGAACACGCCTCCCGCCTTTGCACCGATGATGCCTCGGTGGGGGTGGCCCAGGGGTATAAGACTTTTTTCCTCCAGGATGACGATGGGCAGATGAAGGAGACCCACTCCATTGCGGCAGGGCTTGATTACATAGGGGTGTCTCCCATTTTATCCCAGCTCCATATGGAAAAAAAGGCCCGGTTTGAATCGGCCACCGATGAAGAGGTCATAGCCGCATTAAAGATCACCATGCAAAAAGAGGGTATTATCCCGGCCCTGGAGTCGGCCCACGCCTTTGCCGGGGCCTTTAAAGAGGTCGGTAATCTTTCCGGTGATCAGTGCATTATCATCAATCAATCGGGCAGGGGGGATAAGGATATCTTTACCGTGGCAGATGCCTTTGATGACCCCAACTGGAAAGCGTTTATAAGGGAAAAGGCAGGTGAATACAATGCTTGAAGCTTATATCAGAGAAAAAAGAGAAAAAAAAGACATTCTGCTCATGACCCACATTGTGCTGGGATATCCCTCCTTTGAAGCCTCCATGGAAATTGTGGCCCAGATGGTGGAAGCCGGGGTGGATCTCATGGAATTACAGATTCCCTTTTCAGAGCCCATGGCAGATGGGCCTGTGATTTTAAAGGCCAATCAAAAGGCCCTGGATTCCGGGGCCCGGGTGGCGAAATGTTTTGAATTTGCCAGGGAAGCATCCCAACGGTTTGACATTCCCTTTTTATTCATGACCTACACCAATATTTTATTTAAATATGGAATGGATCGTTTTGCCGGGGATATGGCAGCGGCAGGTATAAAAGGGGCCATTGTGCCGGATCTTCCCCCGGAAGAGGGGGAGATCTATCTTAATGCCATGGACACACACGGCTGTCACCCCGTTTATATTTTTTCGCCCACCACCACAGATGAGCGCATGCAGCTTTTATCCGCCAAGGGCTCTGGGTTGATGTACTGCATGGCCAGAAAAGGGGTAACGGGCAAAGAGACCACCTTTTCCCATGATCTGGATACCTATCTTGCCCGGTGCCGGAATGCCACAGATCTTCCCCTGGCCGTGGGGTTTGGGGTGAAAGATAAAGAAGATGTGGCATATCTCAAGGGCAAGGCAGATATTGCTGTCATTGGTTCCCAGACCATTCGTATTGTCAACGAAGAGGGTATTGATGCCGTGGGTCCGTTCATTCGAAAACTTCAATAACTGCCATGGGCAGGCCTGGCCATTTTTTACAACAATCTGGTCACCTGGGTTTGCCCCCAGCAAAGACAGAAAGTCATTGGCAGTTATGCTTTGTTCCTAAAAAAATGTGAGAAAAATTCACGGCTTTTGATAGACTTATTTTTCCTTGAGGTAATCAATAAAGGCGGCCATGGCATCGGTTTCATCCATGTCGCTGATGTCCCTGCGAATATCTGATATTTCCTGGAGTTCTGCCTCGTCCATGAGCAGGGCTTCTTTCCGGGTACCGGATTGATTGATGTCAATGGCGGGCCAGATGCGCCTTTCTGCACATGAGCGGTTCAGCATGAGATCCATATTGCCGGTGCCTTTAAACTCCTGGAAAATCACATCGTCCATGCGACTGCCGGTTTCCACCAGTATGGTGGCAATGATGGTTAGTGAGCCACCGTTTTCAGATTTGCGGGCTGCCCCGAAAATTTTTCTGGGAATCTGCATGGAGTTGGCCCCAAGCCCCCCTGTCATGGTCCGGCCATGGCTTTCTGTCTGGGTGTTAAAGGCCCTTGTCATACGGGTGAGGGAGTCAATGAACACCACGGCATCCCGCCCCAGTTCTGCACAGCAGATGGCCGTGTGCATGGCCAGACGGGTCATGCGCATGTGATGACCGATCTGCTGGTCAGCCGAGGAGTAAAGAACATGGGCATCTTTAAGGCCTCTTCTAAAATCAGTGACCTCTTCGGGCCGTTCATCCACCAGAAGAATGAACACCTCGGTGTCGGGGTGGTTGGTGACAACGGCATTGGCCATGTGTCTCAACAAGGTGGTTTTTCCAGTTTTGGGGGGTGCAATGATGAGCCCCCTCTGGCCAAGACCCATGGGGACAATGTGGTCCAGGGCTTTTCCGGTGAGATCATCGGGTCCCATGGTCATGGTAAGCCGTTGGTAGGGGTTAATGCTCACCTGATCCTGTAAAGACACTGTGTTTAAGGTCTCTTTCAGGGGGATACCGTTGATGGTGTCAATGTGAACCAGGGCCAGATTTTTATTTTGAGGGTTCTTTTTTTCCCCGGTTCCCTGGATGAACCCCCCTTCGCTGAGTTTGAAACGACTGATCAGTTTATTGGGGACGTAGGCATTTTCAGGAAGCGGTTGAAAATTATTTTCAATTTGTCTGAGAAATCCAAATCCCTGATCCATAATTTCCAGGTATCCTTGTACAGATTTCACGATGGTTCTCCTTTGTGACGTTTTATGTGAAAGTCTCACCAACTCACTTAAATAAAAGGACTTTCGATTTTCGTTGTGACTGGTGGTTACAGCCATGTAGGTTATATGGTGGGCTTATGATCGTAACTTTCGAGTCGTAAGTTCCCATGGCCAATACAGTATGTGCGGTTTTAAATTTTATTGCGCCCCATATGGAATGGCAAAACTAAAGAACTTATGGCGGGCGAGATCATAGCCTGGGCCATTTTTCATATTTTTGATTTTTTTGAGGTAGTAGGGGGGTATGATTAACCCTTTTAAAAAATTATCCTTTGGATATATGGACACATAAGGGGATGTAAATGGATGTAGGTCACCTTTTTTGCCGTAATCCGGATTCTATATCAGGAACACTAAGTGTGCACGTTTCATTGAAACACGATTTTGACGTGTGTATTATGGAAAGCGACAATAAACCCAAGGCTGGAAAATGAAAATATCTGGCTCTATGGGCATGGAGCTGATTAAGATTGATTGCTCTTTTTGGGGTACATAGTAACGATAAATGCTTCCGGTGTCAAATAAATTACAACCCAACTTTGATGGACCTGTAAAAAGTGGCCCATCAATTCGGGGCTCATGTTGTATTCCAGGGTCTTATGGGAGAGGAATTATAGTTTTGTTAGTGACATTTTGAGGGGGCATACTAAATCAATTTACCTGCAAATCCGGCTGAAAACCTGATATCTTTGGGTCTAAAATAATATGTGGTAAATTGAAAATTGTTGACTCCATTTATAGGCAGCTCCGTATAACGATATGAAATAATTTGATTTTTAATTTTTGTTGTGGCAGGCTTTCCTGCCATGTATGTTAATAGAGGTACTCACTGGCAGCAGGATGGTAAACGTCGTACCTGTTCCCACCTGACTGTCAACGGTGAGATCTCCCCCATGGTCCTTGATAAACCCATAACACACAGAAAGTCCCAGCCCCACGCCTTTGACACTATCTGTTTTGGTGGTGAAAAAAGAGTCAAACACCTTTTCCAAATGTTCGGCCTTAATACCCATGCCAGTATCTGAAATGGTGATACGCACTTTATTTCCCTGGGAAGTGGTTTTAATACTTAACTTGCCGCCATCGGGCATGGCATCCATGGCATTGGAAATCATATTTAAAAATACCTGGCGCAGTTGATCTTTGGAGGCATGCACCATGGGCAGATCCAATGCCGCATCGAAATTAAACTTTACGCTGTGCTCCCGGAATCTTTTTTCATACAGCAAAATGATTTCATCCAATACCGTGTTGATTTTGATGTCAACTTTTTCTTCCTGGTCCGGCCGGGAAAAAGAGAGCATTTTTTTTAACATGTCGGCAAGCCGTATGGTTTCTGACAGGGACATGTCCAGCAGTCTTCTGCGTTTGTTTCCAGGGGAAATTTCTGTTTTCATTAACTCCAGGGTGTTCATGATACCAAAGAGTGGATTGTTAAGCTCATGGGCGATCTGGGAGGTGAGTCGCCCCATGGCCGCCAGTTTTTCCGACTGCAAAAGGTGCTGCTGGGTTTCACTCAGGGTTCGTTCCATGTCAAGGCGTTCTCTCAGATCCACAAAAATTCCCACGGAGGCGGTTTCCCGGCCCTTTTCATCGTGGAGGAGACTGGCCGACAGGCTGCCCTCCAGGTTTTCCCCGTCCCGGCTTATAAAGGTAATGGGATAGGATTTGAGTTTGCCTTCCCCCCCGTTATCCCGGGAGCGCATGAGTTTCATCACCTGCTTTGCCACCCCTTTGGGATAAATATCAGCGATGTTAATTTTTCCAATGACTTCCTGGGCTGAATATCCAAAGGTCTCTTCAGCTCCCTGATTCCAGATGAGCACTTCACCCTTGAGGTTTGCCGCCATGATGGCATTGGGGTTGCACGCAATGATCTGATCCAGGAAGTCCAATGCTTTCCGGGTCCGGGCCTCCATGGTTTTGCGGTGGGACTGATCAATGACCACCCCTTCATATCCCAGAACATTACCCTGGAGATCGTACCGGACATGGCTGGTGAGCAGCACCTGGATGATATGACCGTCCCGGCGGCGCCATTCCAGTTCATAGTCCACCACCCTTCCTGTTTTTTCCACTTTTTTCTGGTATTGCTGGCGAATTTCAGGTTTCAAATAAAGATCCGTTGCAATGTCCATGGCAAGGAAATTATCCTTGTTGGAATACCCCAGCATCTTGAGAAGGGCAGGGTTAACATCTAGAAAACGGCCCTTTTTGCTGCTGATGAATATGCCGCAGCCCGCATGCTCAAACAGGCGTTTGTAATCATCCTCCGAGGATTTGAGTTTGGCTTCCTGCTCCCGGGTGGCGGTGATATCCCGGTAGATGGACAATTTTGCCCGGGTGCCGTCCCGGTTGGTCACGGGGAGTTCAATGAGATTGAAGGTTTTATCAAGATGCTCAATGTACACTTCGTGGTGGTGGGTCTCTCCTTTTTGAAAGACGTCTTTATATCGGCACCAGTCACACCTTTTGGTGGTGTGATTGATTACCT
>CAKZLA010000096.1 GCA_937124525.1 uncultured Desulfobacterium sp. | reverse complement strand
TTAAACGCGGGGCGGTCATGGTTCCCGAGGGCCGTCGGGTGTTCAAACACCTCACCGTGAATGAAAACATTCGTGTGGGTTCCATCACCCGAAGGGACGGTGCCGACAATATCCGGAAAGACAATGAACTGATGTATCGGCATTTTCCTCGTTTATCCAATGTTACCAACCGCATGGCAGGTTACAGCTCCGGGGGGGAGCAGCAGATGATTGCCATTGCCAGGGCTTTAATGGCTGCACCCACCATGCTCATGCTGGATGAACCCTCCCTGGGGCTGGCACCCCTGCTGGTCAAGGAGATATTTGAAAATATTCAGACCATCAACCGGGAGATGGGTACCACCATTCTGGTGGTGGAGCAGAATGCCCGCATCGCCCTTGGGCTTTCCGATTATGCCTATATCATGGAATCGGGGCGTATTGTCCTGGAAGGGGAGTCCGCAGCCCTTCAGGACAATCCCGATGTCCGGGAATTTTACATGGGTATCACCCAGGGCGGGGGCCGTAAATCCTTTAAGGATGTGAAATCCTATAAAAGGCGTAAACGGTGGATGTAAAATATATTGGAATGAGATTGAGGCCAGGCTTTGATTTTATTTAAATCGGTTGTTTCAGGGAGATATCCATGAAAATAATGGTCGGATACAATGGCGGAGAGGTGGGGATTCGTGCACTGGAACTTGCCAGGGACTATGCGCTGCTGTGCAATGCCGAGGTGTATGTTATGACCTCCATGGAAGGAGGACCCAAGGAAAAAATAGCCGATGTCCAGAAGGCGGATGCTGATTTGAAATTTGCAAGGGAACTTATGGAAGCCGCCCACCTGCCTTGCATAGCAGAGCAAAGCGTTCGGGGAAACTCTCCAGGTGAAGATATCGTCGAACTTGCCAGGGAGAAGAATATTGACCATATTTTTCTGGGGATCAAAAAAAAATCAAGGGCACAGAAGTTGATCATGGGTTCCACTGCCCGGTTTGTGATCCTTAAGGCCCACTGCCCGGTGACCACCATTAATTGATAGACGGCCAAGGGGCTGCTTGGCCATGAAATGTTCAGGGGTGGGGGCTGGTGTTCGAACCCCAGCGCCCCCCTTATTTTTAATTTAAGGATGTGTCTTCAGGAGAGCCGGGCGTAGGCCTGTTGGATTTCCTTGAAGCGCTTCTCTGCCAGAACCTGTAGCTCTTTTCCCAGATGGGCCACCTTGTCGGGGTGGTATTGTTTGGCCAGGGCTGTGTAGGCCGCCCGGATTTCTTTCTGGGTGGCACCCGGGGAGAGGCCCAGGATTTCATGGGGGGATTTTTCCCTTTGCGGGGTCTTTCCTTTTTCGGTTTCTGGGTCATCGCTCCGGGAAAAAGACTCCTGTTCACCGCTGTTGTAGCTGCCTCCCGTGGCATTGCCGTTGCTTCCGGGGCGGCTGGATCTGGCCTGAAAATTGGTTTTTCTGGAAAAAATTCCGGGAAGTTTTCCGGTCCTGAGAAAATAAATCAGCATGGAAATGAGAACAGTGTCATCAATCCATCCAAGAAAGGGAACCAGAAAATCGGGGATTAGATCAATGGGGCTGATCACATAGATCACCACCGCCAGGATGATGAGAAATTTTGATGCCTGACTCATTTCTGAACATATCCTTTGTTAACGCTAACGTTAACTTTAAATTTGTATCTGGATCAACAACCCCTGAGCTAAAGACTCAGGAGTTTCCTTGCCGATTTTTTATGAATCTGGCCACGGAGTTAATCAACCCGGCTCATTATATGGTTATTGCAACGGTAGACAATAATAACTTGCAGTCCAAGTATTATAAGAATACAATCAACAAGATATTTAACCAACAGAAACAAAAGAGGTAAATCATGTCCAAGGGAAAAGATGCAAAAAAGGCAGTTAAAAAGAAATCGGAAAAAACGCTGAAAGAAAAGCGCAGTGAAAAAAAAGATAAAAAATCCAAAAAGGGTATGCTTTGACTCTTTATTTACCTTTGAGAACATCAATCATGGTGTAAATTCTGCCCTTTGTTGTCTCATGTTCCTGCTGCTTTAGTCTGCTGTGGAGAAAAGCCGCAGCATCCATGGTGCCCTGGGCATAGATATCCCGTCCATTAATATTATGTGAAAATTCAAAACAAACGGTGTTGTCCGGCGAGGTCAGGGTATAGGTGTGCCAGGCATGGCCGTTGAGATGTTGTTCTGGAATTTTCCAGACATTTTTCTGGATGGTAGGATCTCTTTCCTGGTGGATATCATCATCGGAAAAGGGAATGCCCAGATGGTTAAAGTATCCCACCATGGCCTTGGCTGTTCCACTGGTATCTGCTTTGGTTTGTTGATGACTCTCCCGGATTGTAAGATTGTAATCCTTGAAAAGATCAGGAAAGGTGGTGGCGGCATATTCCATCATGGCCTGGAATCCCACGATTTGTTTGGCCATATTCGGGGCAATCACAGCAGGGATATTGCCGGATAATATTGTTGATGAAGATGTAGTGGAATTTCTGGTTGATCAGGGAACGGTTTATCCGCAAGGAAGAAGAAAAACCGTGATGATCAAGGGAGTAGAGACCGATCAGCAGCTTTTGGATTTGCCTTCAGAATATTTGAGCTATGAAGCCGGAAAGTATAAAATGATGCTGGGTTACAGGATGGCACGCAAACTGGAACTGGAAACAGGTGATAAACTGATGTTGCGCTGGCGTGATGATCATGGCAGTTTTGATGCGCGGGAATTTGAGGTTGTGCATATTTTTACTACCACGACCTTAACGATTGATGTGGGGCAGGTTTGGCTGGGACTTGAGCAGATGCAGATAATGTTTGATCTGCCGGAGAAGGTAACATATTTCAGTTATCGGGGAGAAAAGCCGGAACCTGGAGCTGAGTGGATTGAGAAAACGCAGGAATATCTGCTTTCGGAGTTTCAAGCACTTTTTGCTGCTAAGATGGCAGGAGTGGCTTTTATGTATGCTATATTGCTGTTTCTGGCGATGATAGCTGTTTTTGACACACAGGTTTTAGCAGTATTTAAACGGCGTAAAGAAGTGGGTATGATGATGGCTTTGGGGATGCCGCGAGGTGCGATAATGCGGATATTTACTTTGGAAGGTTTTTTATCTGGCATTTTGGCAGTGATTTTAGGTTTTTTATGGGGATTTCCGCTGCTCAGGAAATTTCAGGAAAATGGCTTGCAGATGCCGGATATGATGGCAAGCTATGGAGTTGATGGGATGTTGGATGCGATGTATCCGCAATATACGTTACCTATTGTGCTTATGACAGTGATGTTAGTGCTTGTGCTGATTGTGGTTGTGAGTTATTTGCCGGTGAGTGGGATATCAAAAATGAAAGCAGTAGAGGCTTTGAAATAAAGATAGAGTAAATATTGAGTTAAGACGGTACACCGGATTGACTTAAGATTTACGGGTAGTTGACTTGTGAGTGTGCTTGTGTCGCCCTTAAGTCAATCCTGAGTACAGTCTTAACTCAATGGCTTGGTTGGGTGGAATAGTTAATTTAGGAGAGAAAATGTTTGATTTTATTGTAAAGGGGATTTTGCGGGACAGGTCTCGTAGTTTGCTGCCTTTGATATTAATTGCTACGGGCGTGATGGTGACTTCACTTTATTTTTCTTTTTTGCGGGGATATGAGCGGATCGCAATTGCCGAAAGTGCACGTTTTGATACCGGGCATGTGAAAGTGGTCACTCGTGTTTAT
>CAKZLA010000095.1 GCA_937124525.1 uncultured Desulfobacterium sp. | reverse complement strand
AAAATTTCATATCTAATGATATCAAGGGTATTAAAGGTCAAAGCACTCTTTTTTGCCCGGATTTATTGAGAACTTACATAATTTTGACTCAATTTTTTAAAATCATTCAGTCATTTTAATAAAACTTTCAGCAGATCATTATTTAAAGCTCATTCTGATGTAACAACAACTTTTACAATATCCAAATAATAATAACGCATTGGCATATCTGTAATTGAGGATGCGACCATGTAATTTTTTTATATAGCAAACAGGAGAATCCGGTTTATGATAACAACAATGGGCGCATATATTATTATTTGTTTTTTTATTGCGTTATTAGGAATGAATCGTCGATTTGGTTTCTGGGGTTATTTTTTCGGAGCATTGCTGTTGACACCTTTTGTTGGCCTGCTCCTGGTAATAGCTTCCGATCCAAAAAAAAGAAAATGAATTTACAATCGGGAATAATTAATGTCTCTTATAGCTTTTTTGAAAAAGAATGGACATTTTTAGATTGGCAAAGCAGGATAAACCAAATTCCTGAAAAACTGCAGGCCCGGATTTATCGGTATCACCGCTGGCAGGACAGGCAGGCGGGTTTACTTGGAAACTTATTAGTAAAGAATGCTTTGCTTCGCTGGGGGGGAAACCGTAATGCCCTCCATGATTTGAAGTATGGCAAATACGGAAGGCCTTACATTAATACGGATTTTGATTTCAATGTATCCCATTCAGGTCAATATATTGTCTGCGCATCTGCTGATTTTTGCCGGGTTGGTATTGATATAGAAAAAATAAGACCTTTGGATTTATCTGATTTTCAAAATGAATTTAGTTTGAAGGAGCACGCGGTTATTGAGAAAGCCAATGATCCCCTGATGTCCTTTTATGCGCATTGGACTGCCAAAGAAGCAGTGATAAAAGCAGATGGCAGGGGGATGCAAATTCCTCTGAAGGATGTCTGGATTGATTCAAACCGCGCCTATCTTTATGATAAAATATACCAGTTAAAAAGAATAAAACTCAATAATCTGTATTGCTGCTGTGTGGCATTTGACCAGAAAATACACGGGATAAACATTTATGATGCCGGTATTGAACCTGTTGTTCCAGGTTTGAAATATATAATTGCCTGAAAAACCATCCAGGCTGTTAATTGGCAGGAAGCACCTGCTTTAAGTACAATAAATTTCATTTATGCGAAAGGGGGGTACGATGATCAAGGAAAAAAAAGCTGAAGAAAAAGCAGAAATCATTACTGAAGAACAGACACTGAGCCCAAAGGATTCGGCTAATAAAACAATTCAAAACCATGTCCTGTCTGCCATGGGTGTCGGCCTGATTCCCATTCCAGTAATTGATCTTTTGGGAATTTCCGGTGTCCAGATTAATCTGGTCCGAAAACTGGCAAATATCTACGAAGTGCCATTCAACCGGGATAGAGTTAAAAATATTTTGACGCCGCTTGTGGGAGGAGCTATTCCTGTGCTCTCCGCCTCCACCATGCTCAGTTTGTTCAAAGCCATTCCTGTTATCGGTCAGATAACAGGAGCATTGACAATTTCAATCAGCTCCGGTGCTGTGACCTATGCAGTGGGCAAAGTCTTTTTGCAGCATTTTGCATCAGGCGGAACATTTCTCAGCTTTGATCCGGATAAGGTCAGAGAATACTATGAAGCGATGGTTGAGGAAGGCCGGACTGTGGCTGCGGATTTAAAATCCGGTAAGTAATCACACTGGTAGTGTTGCACGGATCTATGGTGAGGAACTTTAAGTAACAACCCCTGAGCTAAAGACTCAGGGGTTTTCTTGATGGGGAGTTGCTGGATTCCGTTCGTAGGGAAATTCAGGGCGGAGGGTTTGATTTTGGCAAATGAAACGGACAATAACCAGGTAGGTTTTATAAAAAGTGACTTTCTCCGACTGCTTCGGCGGGAATCCGGAAAAGGAATTTTCAAGCTTGGAGTGATATCTGTTGTGTCGGGAATTTTCCAGGGAATGATTGTTGTCATTATCAACGGGGCCGCGGAGGAGCTATCCTCTGAAACAATGAATTTCAGATTTTTGGCAATGTTTGTGACCTGTATTACCGGTTATATCTATACCCGTCGTTTTACCCTGACCCGGAGCATTAAGATGGTGCAGAACATCATTATTGATCTGCGAATTGGTCTTTCGGATAAGCTGCGACGGATAGGTCTTTTACCCATGGAACAAATGGGAGAAACCCGGCTCTACACGACCATTGTGGAAAATACGGATATCATTTTTGAAGCCACTAAAAGTGTATCCAATGCCGGGGCTTCGCTGGTCATGGTTCTTTTTTCCTTTGGGTATATCTATTATATCTCCCCGGTTGCATTCTTATTGTCAGCCGTCATTATTGGTATCGGCGTGTCAGTGTATCTGATCAGTCAGGGTAAGAGCAGTGCGGATTTATGGGCCACCCTGGAAAAGGAAAAGGAATTTTCAGAATATTTAAGTCACCTGATAAAAGGGTTTAAGGAAGTCAAAATAGATTCCGCCAAGAGCGATGATCTGTTTGAAAATTATCTTAAACGATCATCCGATGAATCCCGGCACCTCCGCCTGAGAAGTGAAAACAGGTTCATCAATAATTATATTTTTACCCAGACTTCCTTTTACATTCTTCTGGGCAGTATTGTATTTGTGCTGCCCCAGTTCAGTCTTTTTCCCACCAGCATGATTATTGATCTGGTTGCAGTAAATCTTATCATCGTAGGCCCTTTGGGAGTTGTCATAGACAGTCTACCCCTGATTGCCAAGGCGGACGTGGCGGTGCGTTCCCTGAATGAATTGGAAAACCAGCTCATTGCCGCAGACGATTCAAAAGATACTATTAAAAAAAGTCTTGTACAAACCAAAACCACCTTTGGCGAAATTGTCTACAAAGGTCTACACTTTACTTACGGTAATTCAAACGGCACCCAGTTCGGATTGGGACCCATGGATTTTACAATCAAAGGGGGGGAAACGATTTTCATTGTGGGCGGAAACGGCAGCGGTAAATCCACCCTTATGAAACTGCTCATCGGTCTTTATTATCCCAAGTCGGGCTCCATTCGGCTGGATGATATAAAAATAGACGAGAGCAACTATGCCCATTTCCGGAATCTGTTTTCCATTATTTTCACGGACTTTTATCTGTTTGACCGCCTCTACGGACTCACGGATATTAACGATGAAACGGTATTAACGCTTTTGTCAAAAATGGGCTTGAGCGATAAAACCGGTTTCCAGGACGGACGATTTACCCACACAAGGCTTTCCACGGGTCAGAAAAAACGCCTGGGTTTAATCGTTACTTACCTTGAGAATAAATCTGTTCTGGCCTTCGATGAAGTGGCTGCCGATCAGGATCCGGCATTCAGGGAGTATTTCTATGAGGTGATTCTTAAAGATCTTAAGAAAATGGGTAAAACCATTATTGTTATCAGCCATGATGATCGGTATTTCCATGTGGCAGATCGTGTTCTGAAAATGGAATATGGCAGTTTTATCCCTTTCAAGCCCACTGCAACGGCAGGAAGAAGTGAGATAATATGAAAAATTTATTTTTAAAAATCAAACAAAAAATTCGAAATAATTTGTCATATTTTATTTTGCTTGGCCTT
This sequence comes from uncultured Desulfobacterium sp., assembly GCA_937124525.1. The sequence goes on along the minus strand of CAKZLA010000095.1, from coordinate 2,800 downwards.
ACGGCGACATTGCTGTTCATTTACCTGATTCCAAATATGTTTGTTATGATTAATTCCGGGGAAGCCGGGGTTCTCTACCGACGCTTTTTCGGCGGCACAGTGCTGGAAAGGGTCTATGGCGAAGGCATAAAAATAATCTGGCCCTTTGATATCATGTATGTCTATAATGTGCGAATTCAGGAGACCACCAAGGAATTCGACATGTTGACTAAAAACGGATTGAAGATAAAACTTTTGGTCTCCATCCGGTATCATCCGGTTTACAACATGCTCAGTGTCCTCCACCAGCAACTTGGGCCCAATTATTCTGAAATAGTTATTATTCCAGAGGTCGAGACCGTATTGAGGGTTATCATAGGACGGCTTGAAGCAGAGGCGGTGTACCGCACCGAAACAAGCCTGATTGAACAATCTGTCAACAAGGCCGTGGAAGAAGTGGCCCAACGGTTTATTTCCATTGATGATGTTCTGCTCAAACAGATCTTACTACCCCAGGAAATTGAAAAGGCCATCCGGGATAAAGTGGAACAAAAACATATTGCCGACGCCTTTACTTTTAAGATCAAAAGGGAAGAACAGGAGGCGGAACGAAAACGCATTGAAGGAAGAGGAATCCGGGACCAGTTAAATATAATTACCCAGGGCTTGCCCAAGGGTCAGATTCTTAAATGGTTCGGAATCAAGACGACTCTTGAACTGGCCCAGTCCAATAATGCCAAAGTGGTCATCATAGGAGGAAAAGACGGTTTACCCATCATCGGGAATGTGCCTTTTTTGACGGAAGAAGAAACGATAGATAAGACGATGGAAGAAACGGAAGAAGAAACGATAAATAAAATAGAGCCGTTAGTGCAAATCGAGGGGAATGAAACACCAAATCAACCATAAATTAAGGTATGCATTCCTGTTTTTATTCATTGCAATGTTCTTTAACGCCTGTGACGGATCCTACCGGGGGCTTGAAGAAAAGCGTAAGGTAAAAAACACAAATTCCAAGGGTGACATTGTCATCGGGGTGGTTACCTCCAAGGGTGATGCCGGAATGTTTCTGGAAGGGATCACCCTGGCGATGAATGAGATTAATGAGGATGGCGGGCTCTTCGACCGCAAGATCAAATTTGTCATCCGCGATGATGAGGGTCGGGTGGATAAAGGTATGGAGATTGCGAGGAAGTTGGCCCATGATACGAATATCTCGGCGGTTATCGGCCATGTGCACTCAGAGGTTGCTATTTCAGTGAGCATGATATACGAATCTGCTGGAATTTTATTTATATCTCCAGGTGCCACAGATCAGCGACTTACCCACCAGAAGGACAACAAATATATTTTCCGAAACATTCCGTCAGATGATGTAATTCTCAGCCATATGGTGGATTATTGTAGGGAAAAAGGCATTAATCGTTTTGCTGTCATCTATGACCGTAAAGAATCCACAACCCGCCAGGCTTATATTTTCAAGGAGCTTGCCAAGTCTTCAGGATTGGAGATCGTTACCAATCTCTCCTATTTTTCCTGGCGCGACGATTACCAGCTTATGGCTTCCAAGCTCATGGGCAGCCATAAGTTTGATGGAGTGTTTCTTTTCGGACAACTTCCCGCGGCCGGGCAAGTCATTCGCAATATGCGGGAACTGGGATGCAAGGAGCCTTTCTTCAGCATGCCGGTGCTGGATTCTCCCCGACTCGGCAGTATTGTGGGCCGGGGGGCGGAAGGCACTATTGTACCAACCGTATTTTATCCCAGTGCCCTTTCTAAGATAACCCGGAAATTTGTGAGCCGTTTTGAAACCATTTACCGTCTGCAGCCAGATACCATGGCAGCCCAGGGATTCGATGCCTTAATGTTGCTGGCCCATGCCATTCAAAAAAAAGGCAGCACGGTTCCCATCGTGATGGCATCGGTGCTGCGCTTTTTAGAGCAGTGGCAGGGAGTTACCGGTAAATATGGATTCACCGTAAATGGAGATGTCCAGGGAAACGTGTTTTATTTCAAGGAATTTAAGAACGGCAGATTTCAATACCAGGAGCCCCCCGGCCAGGAAGGTGTATCGGATCCATTTTATGTGATTGAAGATACTTCCCTTAGAATTCCAATTAAACGAGAGGTGTCCATACTTGATCCGGGAAAATTCCTGAACCGGGAAGCCTTTGAAATTGTCAGTCAAATTTTTACAGGATTAACCCAGATTGATCCCCGTACCTCCAAACCAGTCCCGGCCCTGGCTGAAGCCTGGACAGAAAATGCGGATGGCACCCGGTATATTTTTAAATTGCGCAAGAACCTTAAATGGAGCAATGGGGATAATTTGACCGCCCATGATATTGTCTGGTCCATTCGCCGGAACCTGGCCTTTGGCGTGCAGAACCAGTACACGGAAACCTTGAGTATTCTTAAAAATGCTCAGGCCTATATGAAGGGAAAACTAAAGGATATTTCCCGGGTGGGAGTGCATGCCCTTGCCGATGATATGGTGGAGTTTGAGCTTTCCCATCCAGTGGCTTATTTTACTTCCCTGGTCAGTTTAAACGAATTTAAACCAGTGCCCCGGGCGGTTATTGAACAGTATAAGGAAAATTGGATTGATCCCTCACACATCATAACCAGCGGGCCGTATACCCTTGCATTCTGGGGAAAAGGCATGAAAATCGTTTTAAGGAAAAATTTGTTGTAAAATATGATATTGATCCAATGGTGGTTACAGAGAACATTCCTATTCCGTCTATGCTTTTACAGGTTTTTGTAGAAAATGCCATTAACCATGGTTTGGTTTATAAAGAAGGCAAAGGCTTATTGAAAT
>CAKZLA010000094.1 GCA_937124525.1 uncultured Desulfobacterium sp. | reverse complement strand
GGGATTTGGAGATGGTTTATATGAGTTAGGACAAGAGAATGAAGATGTTGTAGCATTATGTGCCGATTTAACAGGTTCGCTTAAAATGAATGCATTTAAAGATGCTTTCCCAGATCGTTTTTTTCAAGCAGGAATTGCCGAAGCCAATATGATGAGTATGGCCGCGGGAATGGCACTTAGTGGTTTCCGTCCGGTTATCTATACGATCACACCCTTTACAACTACGCGCTGCATGGAGCAGATTCGCGTGGGTGTATGTTATCATAAAGCGCCTGTGATCATCGTAGGTACGGGGTCGGGTTTATCATATTCGTCCCTCGGGCCGACGCATCATTCTCTTGAAGATGTCGCCATGTTGCGATCCCTTCCCGGAATGGTTGTTTTCGCCCCGGCAGACCGAGCGGAATTGCGCAGCGGGTTGCGGGCTGCATTGCAACAGAACAAGCCCGTATATATCCGGCTTGGTAAGAAGAACGAACCTCAGGTGCACCAGAACGAATTTGGTCATTCGATTGAGCTTGGTAAAGCAACCACAATTATGGTGGGCAATGATGTTTGCTTGATCGGTTGCGGCAATATTTTACCGGAAGTTGTTGCGGCAGCTGAAGCACTTAAGGCAAAAGGGGTGTCGACACATGTCGAGAGTTTTCATACGGTAAAACCACTGGATGTTGGGCGTCTGGAGGAATTGTTTGATCGATTTGGCACGGTTGCTGTCGTTGAAGAGCACAGTATAATAGGCGGCCTCAATAGTGCTGTTGCTGAGTGGATTGTTTCGTGTGACAAAATGCCGCATGCAAAACTTGTTTCCATTGCCACTGCGGACTCTTTTCTGCATGAGATTGGTAACCATGCTTTTGCACGACGCCATTTCGGAATCGATGCACAGAGTATAGAAAATCGCATTCTGGCCGAAATTTAGTACTTAGAATGGAATGTAAGCCGGTGAAAATAGGTCTTGATTTCGACAATACGATTGTTTGTTACGATGGCGTTTTCCACAAAGTCGCGGTCGAGCAGGGGGTGATTCCTGCTGACACGTCTGTGGACAAGGTGTCGGTTCGGAATGCTCTTCGGGCCAAAGGTCAGGAGGGCGTCTGGACCGAGATGCAGGGGTATGTCTACGGTGCTCGTATGGACGACGCCACGTTTTTTCCATCTGTAATTGATACGCTGGTTGCCGCACGTGACGAGGGGCATTCGCTTTTTATCGTGAGTCACAAGACAAGACATCCGTTTATGGGGCCGAAATATGACCTGCATGAGGCCGCCCGAAACTGGATATTTTCGCATCTGGTCTTTGATGGGCAACCATTGGTTGAAGGTGGATCAATCAATTTTAGAGAAAAAAAAAGCGATAAACTTGATCGCAGTGGTCACATTGGTTGCGATATATTTCTTGATGACCTGCCCGAGATACTTGAGGCACCTAACTTCCCTGTAAAGACAAAATCGGTTCTGTTTGATCCGCGCGGACATCATTTATCGTTTGTCGACGGTCCCCGTGTTTCCTCTTGGATAGAGTTCCGAAAAATTTTGAGCCTTGTATGAAATCTCCGACATTTTCTACTGAAAATAAAATAAAATCTCTGCTTGAGCAATCCAGTTTGCATTCGACTGGAGTGGAAATTAAGCCCGGTGCGATAGGTGGTAACAATCGGATTGATATTGTTGAGGTCAATCGAAAAACGTATGTTGCCAAATGGTATTTTGCTGGACATAGCCATGAGAGAGATCGGCTTGCATCTGAATGGGCTTTTCTGAGATTTGCCAAAAAGGCGAAAATCGACAAGGTTCCAGAAGCGCTGGGATACCTGCCAAAGGAACGTATTGCGTTATACGGTTTCATTCAGGGGCGGAAACTGCAACAGCATGAGATAAATCGGGAATATGTCGGTATGTGTGGTCAGTTTATTGCTGATCTGAATCATCCGGATAGCCGGATACATGCGGGCGACCTTTCTGCCGCAGCCGAAGCTTTCTGGGCGATATCGGGTCATCAGGAAAATGTTGAGCAGCGGCTTCTGCGACTAAAAGATGTGCCCGTTTCGGGAAATCCTGAACGTGAATTGCACACTATTTTGAAGAACATGCGTGAAACATGGCTGTCTGTGACAGAGCGCCTGCAATCTCGTGAGAAAACTGGGGAATTGTCGCTGGGGTACCCTATGGCTGATAGTGCTCGCATTGTATCACCGTCAGACTTCGGCTTTCATAATGTATTGCTCGCAAGTGACGGGCAGTTGAGGTTTATTGACTTCGAATATGCTGGCTGGGATGACCCCGCAAAAATGCTTTGCGACTTTTTCCTGCAACCTGCCATCAAAGTACCATTTGAATATTTCGAGATATTTTGCGATTCTGCACTGCAGCATTATCAAGGGAAGGACGAGATTGTTCAGAGATCCAGGCTGATGATGCCGATCTTTGCTATGAAGTGGTGCTGCATTATTTTGAATCCTTTCATGCCGGAGTGGGCGGAACGTAATAAGTTTACAGATGAAAATATAGATATTGATAGAATGAAAGAAGAAAGAATAAAATCCGCCAAGTCTATGTTAGATATGTGTCGAGTTTTTATTGATTTTTATTAATTTTAATTGAGATGAGGTTGTGGCTATGTCTTATGTAGATTTTATGTCTGTCATTCATAATGGTACAAAAAGAGATTATCTTGCTAGAGTCAACGACCCCGATTATCCAAAAGACAAAGCGGCTTCTTTGGCCAAGAAGTGGGGATATGATTATTGGGATGGTGATCGCCGAATCAATTACGGTGGCTATCGCTATATGGAGGGTCGGTGGGAAAAGGTAGCCAGAGCTATGGTTGACCATTATGGATTGAAAGCTGGTGACAGAATTCTGGATATTGGATGCGGAAAAGGTTATCTGATGTTTGATTTCACCAAAGTTGTGCCGGGTATAGAGGTTTACGGTTTAGATATTTCAGAATATGCCCTTGGTGATGCCAAGGAAGAAGTGAAAGATAAAATTACTCTTGGGAATGCAAGTAAGCTTCCTTATGAGGATAAAGAATTTGACTTCGTATATTCTTTAAACGTACTTCATAATTTGCATTGTTATGAGTTGGATGAAGCATTGAGAGAAATGGAGAGGGTGGGAAAAAATAAATACCTTTGCGTCGAGTCATACCGAACTGAAGAAGAAAAAGCGAACCTGCTTTACTGGCAGGTAACGTGTGAGGCGTTCAACACGCCTGAGGAATGGGAGTGGTGGTTTAAAAACTGTGGGTATGCAGGCGATCATTCATTCATCTACTTCGAGTAGGAATAGACATGCCTTTGGGGAAGACTTTTAAAGCCGCTATTTTGGTAGAGCAGAATGCGCCTCTGATTATTGATGACATCCGGTTGCCAGACAAGCTTGAGATTGGCCAGGTTCTAGTTTCTGTTCACTATAGCGGAATCTGTGGCTCGCAACTCGGCGAGATAGATGGAGCAAAAGGCCCGGATCGATGGCTTCCCCATTTGTTGGGGCACGAAGGGTCCGGCACAGTGCTTGCCGTTGGGCCAGGTGTCCGGCACGTATTTGAAGGTGATAAGGTGGTTTTGCATTGGCGACCGGGATCTGGGATCGAAGCGGTAGCGCCGAAATATCGTTGGGGTGACAAGACTATCAATGCCGGGTGGGTCACCACATTTAACGAAATGGCGGTCGTTTCCGAAAATAGGTTGACGCGAATTCCGCAAGACGCAGACATGGAAGTTGCGCCATTGTTCGGCTGTGCCGTAACAACCGGGTTTGGCACGGTTATGAACAATGCACAGCTTCGGATTGGCGAATCGATCGTTGTCTTTGGTGCCGGTGGCGTGGGTTTGAATATGGTGCAGGCCGCGGCAATGACCTCAGCTCATCCGATTATTGCAGTTGATGTGTTTGGCGGGCGTCTCGAACTTGCCCGAATGATGGGAGCAACCCATACGATTAACGCGCGGGTGGATGATGTCTATTCTCAAATAAGAGATATTCTTGGTGAGCAGACGCTGGATGTGTTCATTGACAATACCGGAAAGCCTGAAATCATAGAGCAAGGATATGGCTTGACCGGTCCCAAAGGTCGTGTCGTCCTTGTTGGTGTTCCCCAAAAGGGGAACGATATTTCAATCTATTCACTGCCGCTGCATTTTGGAAAAATCATTACAGGATCGCATGGCGGAGAAACGATCCCTGACGAAGACATACCGCGTTATATGCGGTTGTTTGCTGATGGAAAGCTGCGCCTGAAGGAATTGCTGACTGAAACGTTTTCCTTGGAGGACATTAATTTGGCCATTAAGGGTATGAGGGATGGCAGCATTAGCGGTCGCTGTCTGATTCGGGTGTGAAGTGTGAGTAGTTGAACATGAAACCCACCAACGTAAGTATAGCACACGAGATTAGGCAAAAAATTTCAGACGGAAAGACTATCGCTTTCGTCTCGGGAAATTTTAATGTCGTCCATCCCGGTCACCTAAGACTTTTTGACTTTGCTGCAGCGTGTGCAGATTTGCTGGTTATTGGTATATCTCGCGATGGGGGGGCTGGAGTTGTCGTGCCAGAACACCTTCGTTTGGAAAGTGTTCGCAAGATAACCGGTGTCGACCATGCCTTTCTGATGCCATGTGAACCGGAAGATTTCATTGCGGATCTTCAACCTGATGTCGTCGTAAAGGGTAAAGAACACGAAAGCCGGTATAATCCTGAAACATCTGTTCTGGAGAATTATGGTGGTAAATTGCTTTTTTCTTCCGGGGAGGTTCGGTTTTCATCTCTCGACCTTCTGCGGCAGGAGATTGAGGACGAAAGACAATCTTCCCTCAATTCAGTGGACGGTTATTTAACTAGGCATGGAGTGAAACCCGCCGGGCTTGCTGGATTGATTGCAAATTTCAGAGAGCTGAAAGTTGTTGTAATTGGCGATCTGATTGTGGACGAGTATATCGCCTGTGAAGCGCTTGGGATGTCGCAGGAAGATCCGACACTGGTCGTTTCACCGTTCAAGCAGGATAGGTTTGTTGGAGGAGCAGCTATCGTTGCTGCGCATGCCCGCGGATTGGGGGCAAATGTTTCCTATTTTAGCGTTGTTGGCAAAGATGATGTTGCCCGCTACGCTGGTGAGAAGCTATCTGCATATGGCGTTGATGCATTTCTGCTTGATGATGAAGGTCGGCCAACCACACTCAAACAGCGGTTTCGGGCAAATTCCAAGACTTTGCTAAGGGTTTCGCACTTGCGGCAGCATGATATCAGCGGAAAACTGGTCGACAAAATGTTCGAACAGATTACTGCGAAGCTGGACAATGCCGATCTTCTTGTCTTTTCTGATTTCAATTACGGCTGTTTGCCGCAAAGCCTTGTGACCAGACTTATCAAGGTTTGCAAGGAGCGTGGCGTCATGATGGTTGCCGACAGTCAGGCATCGTCGCAGATCGGCGATGTTTCACGGTTCCACGATATGGTCCTTGTGACACCGACTGAACGTGAAGCGCGGCTTGCAATGCATGATCACAATTCAGGTTTGGTTGTCTTGGCAGAAAGACTGCGGCAGAAATCTCGCATCCAGAACATTATCATCACTCTCGGTGCGGAGGGAATTCTTGTTCATGCGCCGCATACAACGACCGATGATCTGATCACAGATCGTATACCTGCGATGAATCCTGTGCCAAAGGATGTCGCCGGTGCAGGTGATTCCCTGCTAACCACTGCGGCCATGTCGCTTGCCGTAGGTGGTACAATCTGGCAGGCAGCCTATTTGGGATCGTTGGCCGCAGCGTGCCAAGTAAGGCGCATCGGTAACCATCCGCTGCAGGCTTCATCGCTGATAAAGGAGCTGTCACAGTGAGAGCGCTTCTGTTGGCAGCTGGACTGGGTACGCGCCTGAGGCCGGTTACAGACACCATTCCCAAATGCCTTGTACCGATCGGGGAAAAATCCTTGATTGATTATTGGTTCAAGCTGCTATTTGAGGGAGGTGTCGAGCGTATTCTGGTTAATATGCACTATCTTCCCGATCTTGTCCGGGATCATGTCTTAGTAAGTCCGTGGCGTGACCGGATTGATTTGGTCCATGAAGATAAGTTGCTGGGAACGGGCGGGACCATACTGGCGAACAGAGATTTTTTTGATGGTCAAACGTTTCTGGTCGCGCATGCGGATAACTTGACATGGTTTGACCTCAACGCATTCAACGAAGCCCATTCTAGACGTCCCGGTGGGAGCAATACCATCGCGACCATGATGACGTTCGATACGGATAGTCCGCAAACTTGCGGGATTGTTGAATGCGATTCCGATGGACTTGTGAGTGCCTTTCACGAAAAAGTGCCCAATCCTCCGGGAAAGCGCGCAAATGGTGCCGTTTATATCTTTGAGCCGTCCTTGCTCGACGTCCTTGCTCATCTGGATCGCGGAATGATAGATCTCAGTACGGATATTTTGCCAAGCCTGATGGGGCGCATGGCAACATTCCACAATGATTGCTATTTACGGGATATCGGTTCAGTTGTCAGTCTTGCTCAGGCACGGAATGAAATAAAAGATATCCGGATGTTTTCATATAATGAGGGCAAATAAATAGTGAAATCTAAAATTATAATGCGAAGTATCATGTCTCATGCTTTTAACTGAAGCAGGTGATTGAAGCTTGCTGAGGGGTACGGAAATGGTTACTTCGAAGCTTATTAGATTGACGACTATCAGAAATTGGATATCTCTTCCTCATGAGCACAAACTTCATCTCAGACGTTAAAATATCAATTAGCAGGCCAACCTCTTGGCTTAATCTCAGTCTTAATGATATTCAGTCAAAATATCGCAGAACTCGCCTCGGGCCGTGGTGGATTGTGATTGGTATGAGTATAACTTTGGGAATGATGGCAGTCCTATGGAGCGTCATCTTCAACCTTGATTGGCGGCACTATCTTCCCTACATGTTGACAGGTGTTGTCGTATGGTATTGGTTGTCAGGTTATATTACCGCTGGATGTAATGTTTTTTCGATGGAATTTGCAGGAATGATTCGTGCAATGCCATCTCCCCCTATGATATATGCATTTCGCTTTGTTGTCAGAGGGTTTTTTCTGCATCTGCATAATATGCTTATTCCTGTTGCAGCATTGATTATTACAGGAACCGTACCACACTGGTCGCTTTTAATATGGTTCCCAGTGTCCTCTGTTATTATTCTGGTTAATGCATTCTTCATAACAATTTATCTGGGATTTCTTTGCGCGAGAGTTCGGGATGTAGCGCAATTGATACAAGCAGTAATCGGACCGTTAATGCTGCTTACTCCTGCAATGTGGCGTCCGGATATGCTGGGGAGTTACCGTTTCATTGCGGAACTAAATCCGTTTACCCATTTTCTGGAAATTGTCAGATCTCCATTGATTGGGGAGCAGGTCGATTTGGTTTCGATTATCGTTGTAAGCGGCATCACCATTTTTAATGTGGCAATAGGCATCATCGTTTACAATAAATTCCGTAGAAAATTGGTGTTTTGGCTATGAATAACTCCCACTTTATCCGCCTAAGAAGTGTGTCCCTCAACTATCCGATATTGAATGGCGATGATAATTCACTCAGGGGGTTGTTGAGGAAAACAACCACGCCGAGTACCAATCACATCGGAACTCAAGAGAACGGGAAGAAATACGTAAAGGGGCTGACTAATGTATCGCTCGATATTGAGGAGGGAGATCGTATCGGCCTTCTTGGCAGCAATGGTGCCGGAAAGACAACGTTGCTAAACCTGATGGCAGGTTTTATCCAACCGAGTGAAGGCTATCTAACGCTGGGTGATAGTAGTATTGCCGGTTTACCTCGGGTGGCCTGCGGTCTGGATTTAAAGGATCAGATTTCTGGGCCAGGGAAAGACCGTGGCGTCG
>CAKZLA010000093.1 GCA_937124525.1 uncultured Desulfobacterium sp. | reverse complement strand
AGACCATATTGGGGTTTGGGCCTGCCCACAACAAATATCGAAACTCCAGTTATTACAAATCATTGGACGGAGTTTTTTATAAAAAAAATACCGCCGACTCATTTTCGGCATAAAACATAGAGACATCACCATGGAAAACATTTACGAGATCAGCCGACTTGTCTATCTTAGTCTGGCATACAGTAACGGCAACAAACGAATTATCAGCGACCATCAGACAGAACTCATGGAGCTGCTCCAGCGGTTCCAGGCAGAGGATGCCTTTCACCGGGCCGTGATGGAAAACCTCCGGGGCATGGAATTACAACTTTTGGAGGTGGAACCCCTGGCCCTTAGACTATCTGCCCGGAATGGGGCCAGTTTTTTTGCCAGCACCCTCACCGATTATGGCAAAATGCTTGGCAGAACTCCCCTGAAAGCCGGGGAATTGCTCTGCGTGCATTGTGCCGTGGCCACTGCATTTTTTCCCACAGAATCGGACTTGGATGCCCCGGTGGAGGATTTGGGGGTCATCGTTTCCGGTGATGTCATTGACATCCTTCGGGTGTTTGCCAAGGCAGAAGAGAGCATGGACCCGGCGGATGAGATCCTCCACCCGGAGGTGAGAACAGCAGCCCAGAGACTCAGGGAACTTCCCGAGGAAAATCCCGACAGCAAACGGGCCGTGGGGGGCAATAGCTGGCTTGAGTTAATTATACGGGTGCTGGAACACATGGTGGACACAGGTTATCTTCTGGAATTCCAGGAAGAGGCGGAAGAAGAGATGGAGTACCGCCCCACACCCGCTTACCAGAGCGCCATGCGCACGGCATCGGTGTACGTCTTTCATGCCTTTCGGGAGCTTGTGGCAGAGAAAAAAAAGTCCATTCTCCCTGGGGATGATTCCCCGGAAATTCCCCCATCCCCCTCATCCCCCCCAGCCGAGGTGCCCCATGTATAAGCTTAGTCGATTTTTTGTCAGTGATCTTGTGGCCGGGGAAAATATTCTCAGAAACGGTTATTTCCCCATTTGTAAAGAAAACAAGCAGGCAGAGCATGGCATCATTGTGGCTGCCAACGGCTCCTGCAAGACCACCTTGCTCTCTTTTTTGTTCAGTGTGTTCGTTCCTGATCGCCGTCGTTTTGTGCAATATCTCCAGTCCAATGGTGACAAAACACTGGAGCAATACCTGGTACCTGACCGACCTGCCCTGGTGATGCTGGAGCTCTCCATGGATCTGGACCCCACCCTTTTTGAGTCTCAACCCCAGGAACGTCTGGTGCTGGGGCAACTTCTCCACCGAAAGAAAACCACCCCGGATCACATCGAGCGAAGCTATTTCATAGGCGAGTGGGAATTGTTTAACAGTCTTCGTGTGCAATGGGAGGCTCTTTCCAACGCCAATCATCCCCACACTGCGGTGAAAGAGTTTTTAAGCGGTAAGGTCCACCAGACTGCCAGTCAAAAAGAATGGGAGGAAAAACTTGAATCCCTGGGGCTTGATCCCTGGCTGGTGAACCGTCAGGTGGATTTTTCCCGCAGTGAAGGGGGGATCAAGGATTCGTTTAAATTTAAAAGTGAGGCAGATTTTCTCAGTTTTTTTCTGGGGTGTGTGTCGGACCTTGATGCTGCCATGGACATCAGGAAAAACACGGCCCAGACCATTTCCAAAATGAAAAATCGTCCTGAAAAGAAAAAACAACTGGATGCGGTGTTATCTCTTAAGAAGAACATGGAGGATTTCCACGATATGGGCCGGGAGTGGCGTAGGGCCCACAAGGACATGGAAAATTGCAGGTTACAGCTTGGAGAAGCTGCTCATTTGCTGAACTCTGCCAGGAAAGAGGCCGACATGGCCCTTGAAGTGGCGGATGCTGCAGTGAAAAATAATCGGGATCAACAAAAAGAGACAATTCGTGCCCGGGACACTGCCCAGGCCAATCAGGTGAAGGTGGAAGAGGTCGGCCACAGCCGGGAAAGCCATAAGCTCAAAGGGTTGATCCGGGAAGCGGATAAAAAACTGGAGGAATTCCAAAATGAAGGTGTGGCTCTTAAGGCTGCAGACTATATGGCTTCCCAGAGACAGTTCAAAGCCGAGGTGGAATCCAAAGATAAAATTCTGGCCCATCGGACCTCTGACCTGGAACCGGCACAGCGGCAGGTGGATCTCCGGGCGGCCCAGTACCATACCAGGTTAAACAGCCAGCAGATGGAATCCATTTCTGCCGTTACGGCCATGGAAAAAGAGATACAGGCCACCCAGGAAAAGCATAATTCTCTGAAAGAACAACTCCTGGAGCAGGACAGGGAGATATCGACCTTGAATGGTGATATTGTCCGTCTTACGACCCAGATTAAGGGTGCTGTCATGGCCCGGGAAAATTTAGGTCTTGCCCCCGGGGAAGCCCCTGGACAGAGCCTGACAAGGCTGGGGAAAGAGGTCCATGATTGTGAAAAAACCTTGGAGCAGACCACCACCCAACTCCGGGACCTTGGAAATTTGCAAAAAAAGACCCAGGAGCGCTCAAGTCAATTGCATCGATCCCAGATCCAGGAAGAGGAAATCCTGAAACTGGCTGAAAAATCCATGGCCGATGAAAGGGGCCAAAGAACACTTCTGCTTGGAGATGCCCACCTTATACGCATCGCAGGTGTTGCAACCTTCGAGCCCACAAGGGCGGAGCTTGCCACACGCCTTGGGGAATCCATGGCCCGGACCCGCACGGGTACACACGCCTTTCAAGAACAAATTCTGGAAGTTAAAAACGAATTAAAGCGTTTGGAAAACATGAACTCCCTGGTGGTGGATGACCAGGTGGCAAAACTCATTGCCCATTACACATCAGAGGGACTCTCCCCGGCTGAGGTAAAGCCCTTTCTGGATTATCTGTCCGGGCTTGATAAAACCCCGGAAGAGATCGCCCGGGTGGTGGAGGGTGATCCAGGACGGTTCAGCGGTATCATGGCTGCCACCCATGGGGTGATTGAGAAAGTGCAAAATATTCCTGTGCCCCCTTGGCTTTACAAGCCCGTGGTGATATCCACTCCCCGGGATATGGACCGGCAGGGCATTGAGTTTCCGGTGATCTCACCCCAGGACCCCATTGTGTACAGCAAAAGCTATCTGGAGGATCAAAAAAAGTTTTTTGCCGGGAAACAGGAAAAACTTGAAAAAGAGCTGTCCCAGCGTTTGTCCAGGATTGAATCCATGGAAAAAACCCAGCGCAGCCTCAATGGCTACCGGGAAAAATATCCTGACATGGCTGCGGTGGAACTGTTGTCCCGGAATGTGGCAGTTGCCGGGGAATCCCTACTTGCCATTGCATCTAAGATCCAGGCAGTGGAAAAGGAAGGGGAGACCAACGGAGTCAGAAAAAAAGAGCTGGAAGATATTTTGCATACGGAAACCCGGACCCTGGCCCGGTTGGAACAGGTGGTAAAACTTGTGAAGACTTGGCTTGCCCAGTATGGGGACATGGGTGGCTGGAAAAAAGACCTTTCCCAAAAAGAGATCCAAAGGGTGGAGATGAACCATGTTGCCGCCCAGATTAGGGACAAGGAAAAAGAAACTGGTGATACCCTCACCCTTATTCACAGCGCCATGGCCCAGAAGAGGGCGGAGTTGAAAAACCTGGAGGATCGAGCCGATGACATCCCGGTCTCAGAGGGGATAGTTCTCAATGAAGAACAGACTCAACAGGCCTTGTCCATGGACCTTACCACCCTTAGAAAGCAGCATGAACAAGCCCAGAGCAATGCCATCCGCATTGCCAGTGAGCTGGGGATAGATGGATTGAGGGATGAGCTGCAGCGGGTGAGGGAGAGGCTCCAGAAGATTACAAACGATTTGCATCGATATCGCAGTAAAAATATTTTTGATGAAGGGATAGCTGAAAAATGGGCCGGAAAAAGCAGCCGGGAGCGAGATGAACGCATGGCAGCACTTTCGGTTATTGTGGCGGATCTTAAAGAGCAGCTGGCTGGGCAGAAAGTGCAGTTGGAAGGCCGGAACCGGGATCTTGCCCGCTGCGGGGAAAAATTGAAAACGTTGTCCCGCCAGGGCATCCATGGAGACATTGACCTGGAAGATCTCAAAAATACTGATTTGGAAGGGCTGATGCTTCACTATGGCAAGGTGGCCGAAGCCCAGGAAGAAAAATTCAATGAGCTTAAAAAATATGGGGCACTCCAGGCAGCGGATCTGGATAAAAATCGCCGATGGGTGAATGAACTCAAGCTTTCCCTGGCCATGTTGACGGGGCAGGTGCCCTGCTGGGATAGTCTCTCCCCCCGGGGGAACTGGCTGGAGCTGGTCCGGGTGGAAGGGGAAAACCGGGTAAACAATGCGGTGAAATTCAAAAAACAGATGGAAGTGATCCTGAATTCCCGGAAGAAAATGGAAGCCCTTATGGAAAACAGCCGGAAAAATATGGGGAATGCCTTTGACCGGCTCCAGGGGGAAC
This sequence comes from uncultured Desulfobacterium sp., assembly GCA_937124525.1. The sequence goes on along the minus strand of CAKZLA010000093.1, from coordinate 1,786 downwards.
TCAGGGATGAAACGTTAAAGAAGCAATTGCCAGCCATTGTGGATGAGCTTTCCCGGCACGATGCGGAAAGTATGGGAACCCAGAGCAGTGAACTCATGGAAAAATGCAGCCACATTGCCGCCAACATAGAAAGCGATCTGTCCCGGTCGGCCCAGTTTGTGGAAAGCCTTGTGGACCAACTCTTCCAGCATGTCAGGGTCTCTTATCAAAAACTCCAGACCGCTTCAAAACAACTCATGCCCGACAACGTGTTTGTCTATGGGGGAAAGCCCATTTTAAAGGCTGGTGCCCGCCTGGATTTCACCCGGCACACACTGATCTATCGCAAAACCATTGATAACTGGCTGGATGAGTTGATCCAGAAAAATTATATTCCGGAGGTCACTGCCAGAGCCGGGGATACACTGGGCATGGAGCTTCTTTATCGGCTGCTCAAGGTCTCTTCGGCAAAACAGGAGTTTGGCATCCGCCTGCTTAAATGTGATGATACCGGGCGTAATTATGAGCCCGTGGGCAAAGATCTGGGTTCCGGGGGCGAGGCCCTGACCACGGCGGTGCTTCTCTATTCTCTTCTCACGTCCATGCGCCAAAAACGCCGGAACAAGAGGGATGATCGTATCCCTGCCTTTCTCATTGCCGATAACCCCCTGGGGGTGTGTAACCGTTCTGATTTTCTGGACACCCAGCTCAAGGTAGCCCGGGCCATGGGTATTCAGTGTATCTATTTCACCGGTATCAATGACCGGGAATCTCTGGGTCTTTTCCAGCACCGGGTGGCCATCCGCCACAGTGGCAAACACCTCCAGGTGGGAGACAAGCCCTTCAATTGCCTGGAAGTCATTGAACAGAACGTGGAGGAACGAGAATGATTCAATAATACTCGATGATCAAGTTTTTATGGGCTGTTTATTGCATATTCGTTTTTAAGGCTACAATTATTGATTTAAACGTCATCAAAGGATTGAAGGAATTCTTTCACACATCAACAAAGAAAAAGATTCTTGGTGATTTGCTTTTTAGTATCGCCAGGGATTGGTCTCTAATTCAGGATAGTGACTTGCCCCTTGAAAAAAAGCTGCTTCGAATACTGAAACAATTTGTCCAGGAGGAGGTCATTCTTAATTCGTTGGAATATGAGATGAAATCATGATAAAATCTTTTAAGATTAAACAGTCTTATACTGGGAAGGGTACCCTTGACTTTTGGGTATGATTGTTGGAAGTTTCTGACTTGTATGTGCTTGCACACAACATGGGCTACACGTCATAATTGGTAAGCCTGACCCTGACCCTGACTCTGACCCAAAGTGGCAGATCTTATGATCAATCCCACTTTTATAGATTGGGTTAAGTAACGCCCATAAGGCAAGCCTAACCCTTTCCCAGAGTGGTCCATGTTGAGACCAAGCCCAGCATAAACTATAATGGAGAATGAATGTAGATGGATAAAGAAACAATTATTAAGAAAATAAAACAGCAATATCCATACCTTATGGCTGAGTATGGTGTGAAAAGAATTGGATTGTTTGGCTCTTATTCTAAAAATGAGCAAACAAAAAATAGTGATATTGACATTATCGCCGAATTTGAAAAACCCATAGGTCTCAAATTTATCGAATTTACAGAATATCTGGAAAAAGTATTGGGTATAAAAACGGATGTTTTAACCCCTGAAGGCATAAAGGGAATTACGGTTAAAAGAATTGCCGAAGATATTAAAAAAAGTGTGATTTATGTCTGAAAGAACCGATGGTGATTATCTGTTGCATATTACTGAGGCAATATTC
>CAKZLA010000092.1 GCA_937124525.1 uncultured Desulfobacterium sp. | reverse complement strand
TGCGTAGCATACTAATGCTATGTGAGCAGACCAAAACAGGTGAAGATGGGGTGCTGACCGAATATTTACTAATTATAAAAATTAAAACTTGTCATTACGGCATCTTATGGCTAATGAAATTCTATTTCCCGTATAGTGGCCCAGCTTTATGACCAAACCCGAGTTACCCAAGTTAGATCACGGTAAAACATGCCGAGAATTTGTAACTGACGAGTTATTAAAATGCATTTTCATGTAACAGGAGCCGCTGGAAATTCCTTTTTCCAGCGGTAGATCTGTTTTTTCAAATAGTTTTATCATGGACTGATTCTCCGGTAGCACCTCTGCGGTAAATCCTTCAAGGCCCCGGCTCTGGGCAAGTTTAATGAGAAAATGAAGTAAATAAGTTCCAAGGCCGATGCCCTGGTATGCCTCATCAATGAGAAATGCCACGTCTCCATAATTGGACTCCTCATCCCTTGCAAACCGAGCCTCTGCAATTATTTTTTCACTATCTGATTTTCCCACCAGCCCCACAATGGACATCTCCTGGCTGTAATCCACATTGACATATTCTTGCATTTGATCATGGGTCATGGTCTGTACCAGGTAAAAAAAACGATAAAAAATCATTTGGTCTGAAAATCGATAGAAAAATTTTCTCATTCCCTCTTCGTCCGAAGGTTTGATGGCCCTGAATTTTACACAAATTCCTCCTTTAAACTCAGCTGCGGTGGAAATATGGGAGGGGTATAGATGGGCAGATTTTTTGATGAAAATCTGATTGGGATAGATAATTTTCTTTTTTCTTGCCTGTTCAATGAGATACTCCCGATCGTCGGGATGGGCGATCTCAATCATGGCCTGGGCACGCTCCCTGATGGTTCGCCATTTGAGATTGGCCACACCGTATTCCGTGGCAATCATATGAACCGACTCCCGGAGTCTTAGTTGGTTGGGATAGTCCATCAACGAAACCATTACATTGGATTCTCCCTTGCTGTTGCGACTGGGAACTCCGATGATGGTGCATCCATCCTTTGATGCTTCAGCACCTGTGAGAAAATCCACCACTTCGCCGGGCCCGGTTATCACCGTCCCCTTCAAGGGAAAGGAGACTCCCCCCAGAAGATCTACCTTACTTGCCTCGTAAATAGCCGTGAATTGAGGGTTTTCTGCAATGAGCTGGGGATTGCATACATAGTCTGTTCCCTGGAAGTCCACCAGGGGATTGCGATCCAGCCATTTTAAAAGCTCCCTGGACCCCAGGGCATAGGATGTCAGGGATTTACCCCGGAAAGGGGATTTGCGATAATTGGTCACGGCACAACTTTTCACCAGATCGGCCATGGCATCGGTGAAATATAAAGAGTGTATTCCCAGATCTTTCATATGGGTCAGATGGGGAGCCAGGGCTTCAAAAAGGGGGCTGTGGGAGAAGCTCAGGCAGTCTCCATCCCTGATAATGGAGGCCACGTTGGCGGCCACCCGGTCCATTACCTCTGTGACCCTGAACCGTTCATAGAGCACCGGTGCCCGGGTGGAGCGCACCAGAAGGTCAAAATCTTTTATGGGGACAAAGGTGTCACCAAAGGTAAACGGCACTTCTTCATTGATTTCGCCCACCACGATTTTTGCCTGTTCCATTACCTCCCTTGCCACATCCACTGCGGGTCCCAGGCTGCAATATCCCGCTTCATTGGGGGGGGTAATCTGGATAAAGGCCACATCAATGGGAATTTTACCTGATTTTAAAATTTTCGGTATTTTGGATGCATAGGCAGGTATCAAATCTATCTGGCCCGAGGAGATGGTATCAGAGGAGACAAATCCTGAAAAAAAAGTTTTCAACCGGTAATTTTGGGCATGGATTTTGTCAATGGAAAGGATGACATCGCCCTGTACGGCCAGCTGAATCAATTCAATATCCCGGATATTGTTTTCATCGCCGTCCAGCAACATTTTCATCAGGGTCCTGGGGGCTGCGGGGCCGGTTCCAATGAAAATGGTCATGCCGGGTTTGATCATGGAAAAAACAATTTCCGGAGAAACCAAGTGCGATTCCCAGTTGTTCCTGTTAATGGTTGGCATGTCAAACTCCTTGTGATGGCTTTTCTGGGAAAGATCCCCAAGGTGTATTGGATTTTTATTTTTAAATATTCCTGTTTTTATCAGTATTTTGCGTTATGGGCAAGGGATGCAATTTCCCGGGGCTTTTTTGAGGATTCAAGAGTCATAAGTTCTCATAACCTATTGAAAAAATTAGACCATAATAGAGGTACTCTCAAAAATTAGTTTTAATGATTTCAATGGGTTAGCCAACCTCAAAGGTGAATATTCGGGTTGGCAATGTAAACGTTTGGCCAGTGCCCCATATTAGCGTATTTGGGACTGAGTAGCATACTAATGCTATGTGATCAGGCCAAACTTAGGTGAATATGATGGGGTGCTGTCCGAATATTTACCCTCAAGAAAGCCATGGTGAGAACTTATGACTAACGGGTTGAAGAAGCTCTTGGAAAATATGCAGGTATGCCCGGGAAGTGTAAGTTTCTCTTGGAGGATAATGGTAATTTAATGTCTCATTTGCTGGATAGATATGATATAAAAAATTGAAATATTTATGGCTGAATTTGAATTCCGGGGGCTTTTTAGCAACCCATGGGGTCAGGTATTTGAAAGCAGAATTGAGAGGGAAAAGATGATAAAGATGTTTAGATCCTGGTTCAACAGGTATTTTTCAGATCCCCAGATCATTATTCTGGGGGTGATGCTGGTGTTTGGATTTTCAACGGTTTTTTTTCTGGGAAGTATGCTGATGCCTGTTTTCATAGGTGTTATCATTGCTTATCTCCTGGAGGGGATTGTCCAGCGCCTCCAGTCTTTTAAAGTTCCCAGAAAAGTAGGTATTCTCATAGTTTTTATTCTTTTTATCACCTGTTTTGTGATTACGGTGGTGGGGCTTTTTCCACTTTTATCCCACCAGGTGGTGCAGTTTGTCCAGGAATTACCCTCCATGTTGGGCAAGGGACAAAAGGGGCTTCAAGCGCTGCTGGAGCAATATCCAGACCTCATCAGCCGGGCACAGATTGATGAACTGATGACCTCCATTGCTTCGGAAATTTATAATCAGGTGCAACAGATTTTATCCTTTTCCCTGGCGTCGGTGAAAAATGTTATTGTAATTATTGTTTATCTGGTGCTGGTTCCCCTGCTGATCTTTTTTTTCTTAAAGGATAAAGAGATTATTCTGAACTGGTTGAAAAGTTTTCTGCCGGACAATCGGGATCTCTCCAAGCAGGTGTGGCACGAGGTGAATCTTGAAATAACCAATTATATCCGGGGAAAAATTTGGGAAATTCTCATTGTTTGGGCTGTTAGTTATATAACCTTTATCTCTTTTCAATTAAAATTTTCTCTGTTACTTTCCCTTTTTGTGGGGCTTTCCGTGCTGATCCCTTATATTGGTGCTGCCGTGATTTTTCTGCCCGTTGCACTGGTGGCATTTTTTCAGTGGGGATTTGTCCCTAAAACTGCCTGGCTGATGCTCTCCTACGGAATTATCCAAGCCCTGGACGGTAATCTTTTGGTACCCTTGCTTCTCTCCGGTGTGGTGAGTCTCCATCCTGTGGGAATTATTGTGGCGGTATTGATTTTTGGCGGATTATGGGGTGCCTGGGGGCTGTTTCTGGCTATTCCGCTTGCTACATTGGTGCATGCAGTTCTCAAAGCGTGGATAGAAAAGCGGGATACAACATCCCAAAGCCTGGAAGATTTTTGATGCATTTTAATATTTTGTGAATACTCTGAATAAACTTACAGTCTCGAAGGCAAGCAAATGACTATCACAAAAGAACAACAGATCGAACAAAATCTGATCAACAATCTGGTTGATCTTAAATACATCCACCGCGAAGATATCTGTGACCGTGATACACTGGAAAGGAATTTTAGAGAAAAATTTCAAGCACTCAACAAAGTTAAGCTGACGGATTCTGAATTTGTACGGCTGCGGGATCAGATTGTCAGTGCTGATGTGTTTGGCGCCTCCAAAATTCTGCGCGAGCTGAACAGCTTTGAGCGTGAAGATGGTACACCGCTTCACTATACATTGGTTAATATCAAGGAATGGTGTAAAAATACCTTTGAGGTGGTCAATCAGCTGCGCATCAACACCCAAAACAGTTATCACCGCTATGACGTTATTCTGCTGATCAACGGGGTGCCCATTGTACAGGTTGAACTCAAGGCTCTGGATGTCAGTCCCCGCCGCGCCATGCAGCAGATCGTTGACTATAAAAATGATCCCGGTAACGGCTATACAAACACGCTGCTCTGCTTTGTACAACTCTTCGTGGTCAGCAATCAAGCCAATACCTGGTATTTTGCCAATAACCACAGCCGGCACTTTAGTTTTGATGCTGACGAACGCTTCCTGCCCGTTTATCAATTTGCGGGGGAAGATAATCAAAAAATTGCCCACCTGGATGACTTCTCAGAGCAATTTCTCGCCAAATGCACCTTGGCCGAAATGATCAGCCGTTACATGGTGCTGGTTGCCAGCGAACAAAAACTCATGATGATGCGCCCCTATCAAATCTATGCGGTGCAGGCCATTGTGGAGTGTATTCACCAGAACCGGGGAAATGGCTATATCTGGCATACCACCCCCTGACATCCTTCAAGGCATCGACCCTTCTCAAGGATAATCCGGATATTGAAAAATGCCTCTTTGTGGTGGACCGTAAAGACCTTGACCGGCAAACAAGGGAAGAATTCAACAGATTTCAGGAAGGGTGCGTCGAAGAAAACACCAACACCGAAACCCTGGTTCAGCGGCTGCTTTCCAATGACTATGCCGATAAAGTTATTGTTACCACCATCCAGAAGCTCGGCCTTGCCCTTAACGCCAGACACAAGCCCGGGAAGAAAAATAAAAACAGGCAAAACTACAAGGAACGTCTGCAACCTCTAAGCAACAAGCGTGTGGTGTTTATTTTTGATGAATGCCACCGTTCTCAATTTGGCGAGAACCATAAGGCAATCAAGGAATTCTTCCCCAATGCTCAGTTGTTCGGCTTCACCGGCACGCCTATTTTTGAGACCAACTCCAGCTATCAGCAGATTGAGGGGGAGGAAGCTTCCTTCAAAACCACCGAGGATCTTTTCCAAAAACGGCTGCACGCCTACACCATCACCCACGCCATTGAAGACCGCAATGTGCTGCGTTTCCATATCGACTATTTCAAGGGTGAGGGCAACGTAAAACCAAAGGCCAGCGACACGTTGTCCCAGCAGGCGGTGGTGGAATCCATTCTTAAAAAACACCGTGCCGCCACCGCAGGGCAAAAGTTCAATGCCATTCTCGCCACAGCCTCAATCAACCATGCCATTGAGTATCATCGACTGTTCAAGGAAATTCAGGCCGGACGACAAGTAGAAGATGACAGCTTTTTGCCCCTGAACATCGCCTGTGTCTTTTCACCCCCGGCCGAAGGCTGCTCGCTCCCCAGGATCTGGGCTGGAAAGAGCGCACAAAAAAAGAACTGGCGCTGATGGATGATCTGATGCCGCTGCTTAAAAAATTCGCCCAGGGGCGTGATCTCTCGGGATTGGCAGCCTATGAATGACAATATTCAGCAAAATTGGGGGAATGCTTTCCGGAAAATGGGCTCATTGCTCCAACAAGTGTAAAGTGGCAAAATTGGCATTGCTTTAACTAACGATTGAAAAGGAGGCATAACCGGATGTCAAACGACCTTGTTTATATGATGACAGAGACTTTTGAAGGCCATGCCCAGGAAACTGAAAACGGCATTGAATATTGGCTGGCGCGGGATTTACAGCATTTGCTGGGCTATGCAGAATGGCGCAATTTCCTTAATGTCGTTACTAAGGCAAAAACGGCTTGTGAGGTGTCAGATCATGGCATCAGAGACCATTTTGTTGATATCAACAAAATGGTTGAGTTAGGTTCCGGCAGCAGGCGGGAAATCAACGACATCATGCTGACACGTTATGCCTGCTATCTGATTGCCCAGAATGGCGACCCGGCCAAGCAGGAAATCGCCTTTGCCCAAACTTACTTTGCCATGCAGACCCGCAAGGCTGAACTCATAGAACAGCGATTGCTGGAGGCAGAGCGGATTTCAGCACGCAAAAAGCTCTCAGCCACCGAAAAGGAACTCTCAAATATTATCTATGAGCAAACTGGAGGTAATCAAAACTTTGCCCTGATTCGAAGCAAAGGAGACCATGCTCTATTTGGCAAAAGCACCAGAGCCGTAAAAGCACAATGGCGGGTTCCTATCAATCGACCCTTGGCAGATTTTGCTCCCACCATTATTTTGAAAGCCAAAGATTTTGCCACCGAGATCACCATTCACAATGCCCGTGAACAAAACATGAGCAGCAAACCGAAAATATCGAAAGAGCATGTCACCAATAATCAGGCGGTACGGCAAACTCTGCTCAATCGGGGCATCCGTCCAGAAAATTTGCAACCAGCAGAGGATGTTAAAAAGGTTGAACGTCGCTTGGTCTCAGCAGGAAAAAAGGTGATCAAAAATCCAGCCAGGTTGGAGGATAAATGACACAACAGAAGGCAACAATCCACAATGTCCCCAAACTGCGCTTTCCCGAGTTTCAGGATGCAGGGGCTTGGGAAGAAAAAAAGTTAGAGGAATTTCTAACTGAAAGTCGCATTAAAGGCAGTAATGGTGATATTGTAAAAAAAATTACTGTAAAGCTTTGGGGCAAAGGAGTCTTTGGAAAGGAAGGACTAAATATTCCCTTGTCCTTGACATATTGGTTAAAGGAAAAGAAGGCCTCTCACCTGTCATCAAACGTGAAATTCTTTCCCAGCCTGATGTGAAAAAGGATAAAGAGCAACTTTTTTATTTTTACAAGGCACATGATTTGGAGAGTGGAAAAGGTGTTGTCTCAGCATACAACGAACCACCGGGCGGTCAGACACATTTTGAGAAACTGGAATCCATACCGGCCAACAGGTTGCTTTTTTCAACCATTCCTGAACTGCTTGAAAAAACGTCCCTTTCTCCAGAACAAACCCCTGTTTATGAAATTCGCAGAAAACTTGCAGATACCATTTCCGGTTGGAGGTTCTACAACGCCAACGAAATGAATCTCAAGGAAATCCGCGAATCAGAACCAAAGATCACCGGCCATACTGAAACCTATCTTTTACCGTCAGGAGAAAATTTGCCCTCAGTTTTTGACAGTTTATGCCAGTTTGATTTCTCCTTTGAAGAAGTTATCAATCAGGAATTAAGAAAAATTCTTCCCGCTTCAAGGAAGATCAGAGCTGTTCGATCAGGCCGGTTAAGGCTCATGATAGAATGGCACCTTGAAGGTATAGCCAATGGCCTTCATTTGAGAGATATGTCAGACGGTACTGTCCGAATGCTGTGCTGGGCGTTGATTTTGTTATCCCCTAAACCGGCGGCCCTGCCCTGATTGTCCTTGATGAACCCGAAGTCGGGCTTCACCCGGCATGGATGAAAACCCTTGCCAATGGATCATAACAGCATCACAAAAAGCCCAGGTCATTGTCAGCACCATCGCCCCGACCTTCTGGATCATTTCACCGACCAGTATCAAAAAGTCATCTGCTTTAATACTGAAGACAGGAATCATTTTAGCCCCAGGACATTACCCGAACACCTCCTGAAAGAGAAGTTGAAAGAGGACTGGGAATTAGGAGACTTGTACAGGGTTGGCGATCCGGCAGTCGGGGGGTGGCCGTGGTAATCTGGGTGTTTGCCGACTGGCAGGATACCTTTGCCGTGGATTACAGATTTAGATCTTTTCATACAGGACTGCGACATCGCCTCAGCACTTCCTACAACGTTTCATTTGATAATCCGGAATCTTTTTCAGAACTCAACCCCGATACCGATGCCTGCAGGGAGAAATTATCTGAGATTATCATTGAAGCGGTACAGGCTGAATCTGAAGAACGGGGAATAGCGTTACCTCACTTTTCGAAAAGAGAGCATTCACCGGAACTACTGATGATTGCCAAAGCCAAAGTTATCCAGCAAAAATGTCTGATCTTTGCAAAATTTTACCATTTCCTGACAGATACCGGTGATTAAATATAAACTGATTATAACGGATTTGGGGGTCACTTTGACGTCTGACGCATGCATTTAGATCCTTTGTAATAGAGGGTTTCAGGGCTTCACCGCCGTAAAAGCGGTAGATGTCAAGCCCGTTGTCGCCGGTGCTTTCCCATTACTACTTTGATTATAAATCAATGGGCAATGCGATTATATAGTTACAATAAGTCGCCTTGTTATGATGCTTTTTATTGCTCGATTGTTAATCAATCTGGTGTTCGGTATCTGTTAAAGAGCTTTATTTGAGCGCATGCTATTTTGAATTGATCAGAATGAGTCAAAATCATAATCAAAGTAGTAGCGGGAGAGCACCCTAAATATTTAAAAATATTATAATCTGTTTGAAATATTCTTCCCATACCCCTTTTGGTATTTAAAATTAAAATAATTGCAAAAACGTAATAGGTAAACGCACTAATTGCATATTTGTACATATTCGTTGTCGTAAACTGAATGCATATTTCCCGGTTAAATATGCATATGTAATTCTAAATGCGCCTGATAGGGGGGTGTGCAAGCAAGTTCCAGATGTTGGCACTATTAATGCATTTAGATTATTATTAAATTTAGTTTACCTAAAAATAAATGGAGCACAATCCATGAATGCAGTATACACAAAGTACGGCGCAATAAAGGACTATTTAAACTTGGAAATGTATGGTTCCGATCAGCCTGCATCTTTGATGCTCACCGGTTGCGCAGAGATTGAGACGCCTTACGGAACCCTTCGTCCTCAATACGAAGTGGAAGATATGGGCAGAAAAGAGCATAAGTGTATCGTCTTTCATCCAAACGGAACGGTAAGAAAAGTGCCCCTGCAGGATAAGCAGGACATTGAGACCAACTACGGATCTATAACTTCAGAAATGTTGCTGTTTTATGACAACGGTGCATTAAAGAAGCTCTTCCCTCTCACAGGTAAGTTGAGCGGTTATTGGACAGAAGAAAAAGAATATGCCCTTGCTGAAGATCTTAATATGACGCTTCCATCGGGTGAAATAACGGCAAAAATGATCAGCCTCGGCTTTTTTAAGTCAGGAAATATTCGGAGTCTTACACTTTGGCCGGGAGAAAGTGTTTCCATGAATACTGCGGCCGGGAATATTAAAATCAGAACAGGCATTTCTTTTTACGAAGATGGTAATATCAGAAGTCTGGAGCCGCTATTCCCGACACCCGTTGAAACTTCGATTGGAACCTTGGAGGCGTTTGATAATGATCCCGATGGAATATCTGGAGATATTAATTCCCTTTGTTTTGACCAGAGCGGAAAGGTTTCCGCATTATGCACGACATCGAATCGGGTGATTGTGACTATTGATTCTGATACGCAAAAAACGTATGAGCCTATGGTAAAAGAGAGTTTGTGTTCTGAATCTGTAAAAGTGGCTGTGCCGTTAAATATCGAATTTATTGGAGATAAGGTGCGGTTCAACAAAAGCAACCATAACGTGTATGATATTGCTGGATGCTCATTTGAAATAGAAGCATATGTAGCGAATCTGGTAATACCCCGCTATGAATGTACCTAAATTTTAATTTATTCAATCGCTTGCCAGCTCAGCCCCTTTGCCAGTTAATCCATATTGCCCTGGCGAAGGGGCTGTGGCGTCTTTTTTGACCGCCAAAATTTGGCTATTGGGTTAAAAACCTGGGGGCGTAACCCCTTGCCTGGGGTACGGCACGCGGTGTGATGGTGGGGTCAGGCTTGTGTTCTTGGCGTTAGGCGCTATCGATCAACCAACTCTTGAATGGCCTTCCAAAGATTTCGTTTCCTGTGGTGCTTTTTCTTCCACTGGGTTAGAATCGTTTGATATTCTTTGGGATTAACTTCTTTAAGAGCGGCTAACCACTTAGCATGTGCATCATAATTTGATTTATCAGCATGCACAGGGTCCGGTAAAAAATCAAGCAGGCGTTTTACCCAAAAATCGTCTAACAAAGGCGCAAGGGCAATTCCATTTACCTTTTTAAGTCCTTTCAATATGGAAGGATTTTGAGGATCGCCTTTCCGGGGATGATATATGACCCTAAATAGTGATGGATATTTTTTTCTTAAATCGGAAAGGTCCGCAAGAGCAAAGGTCAGTGCAAACAGATTCGTTTTTTGGTTCATTAATTCTTTGGGTTTGTCAGACAAAATTGTCAACCATTCCTTGATTTTTCCAAAAAACCAGGATGAATCTTTGTCTTTATCAAGGGTTGCGTCCATCAACCATTTAATCCAAGGATTTTTTGATTGATAACTTGCCCTGTGAGCACAAAATACTTTCCATTCTTCGATCAATCCTGACACCGCTAAATTGTCAATTTTTTCAATGACGCTGACAACCTTATCCCAATCATAAGTGCTTTCGTAGGTTATTATTTGTAATTGCAGGGCATTGACCTTTGATGGCATATTGATTTTTTCTGCAATATCCATCCAGTTTTTCATAAGCATTAATAATGCTACCAGATGCTGAACTCATCAAATTTCTCAACTCAGAAATTAAAAGCGATTTTTCCGGATTCCATAAATTCTTCGCTTCTCTGCCAAGAAAGCTGTTAATCGTTTGTCTGGAAAGTTCTTCAGCTTCTGCCTGCTTGTCATTATCCACACACTCTTCAATCAGTGGGATGCCGTATTCCCAGTTTTCATGAAACATGTTACGGCAGGTCTCAAGATAAGACGTCTGATCAAAACGACTTGAAAAATTATGATATAATTGATGCCATATGCAATACTTATCATGCAGACGTTTTTTCCAGGCAGAGGTATCTTTATTCTTATTTATGTAATCATAAATCTCTTTTTCATCATCTTCAGAAAAGGCATTAAGGAAATTAATATACCCCTGGGAATCCAGACTGATAATATTGAAACCATCTTCGGTTTTAATTAAATCGTTTAAAAACGTCTCCACTGAATCAGCATTAAGCCATGCCCATTTAACCATACATTCCGTTACAGATACGCTGAAGTAGCAGTCAGAATATTCTGCCCCCATCCATTCCGGATACTCCATAATACCAGACTCAACGTCTTGCAGCGCTTCTCTAAAAAGGTCCGTATCTTCCTCTTGCATTTGACTGATTCTATCTAAAAAAGGCAGCATTTTCTCAGCTATCTCTTCCAAATCTTCGGCAAACTCGTTGCTGTTAAAATACGGTGTTTCCCAATGGTTGTCTTGATATGCATATGCCCCTTCTTCATCCCCTAATTTTGAGACACAGGTATTCCAGGAGCTCCATAATTCACCCCATTCCTGGAAAAACTTATTATCTGACACAACCTTGGTTAGTTTGTCAGAGAAGATCAATTGAGAGGTGATCTCTTCAATATTCTCATTGTTCAGGGTTGAAAGTACCTGTTTTATATCTTCTTTGTTCATTGAGGATAATAGACCATCCAGAAGCTGGATTACCTCATCTATTGTCAACGCTTCAATCAGTTGTTTCCCAAAATTTTTTTTTGTCATATGTCATCTCTTGTGTGGTTTTAGTCAAAGGGTTTGATCCCAAGATGGAGCAACTGTCACCGCAGGCCCGACCCACCCCCAAGGGGGACATCTTCTTAGGGCGCATTCAAAAAACAAAGGCATCTCTTTTTTTAACCTGCTGTACACCCGGCGTACATGGAAAATACAGGAAGTGATTCCATAAATTGTTTCAATTTGGTTAGCCTCTTTTATTGTACTCGTTAACGCTATATAATAAGTATTTCCATGTCAATCCTTTTGGAATCCCATGGAAACAACACTGAATAATATAGGGTCTTCGCGGATTATTGTGATTTAGGTATAATTCTTATGTGCAATTCTTAGTGTTTACGCATCAGCAATTATGAATTTTCACACAAATCCGTGATGAGCCATAATATCAAGGGAATGATTTTGGTTAACAATACGATTGCCATTTTTCTGGCCACTTCCGGACATAGCGGTGTGGACCGGTTGATGAAAAATCTGATCCGTGAATTCACCCGGCGGGGGCTCAAGATTGATCTGCTTCAAATTGCCGGCCATGGGCCCTTTTTTTCCCATGTTCCTCAGGGACTCAGGATTGTCAGGCTACCGGCAAGGCATGTGTACAGTGCCTTTGTTCCCTTATTGGGCTATCTGAAAAAAGAGCGGCCCTGTGTTATTTTATCGGATAAGGATCGAGTCAACCGTATGGTGATTCTGGCCCGCATGGCTGCCGGTGTGCCCACCCAGGTCATTGTGCGTACCGGTACAACAGTTTCCATGAGTCTGGCCGGGAAAAGCCTGCTGGAGCGCAGTATCCATAAACTGTCCTACCGCTTCCTTTACAAACGGGCCCAGGGGATAATTGTGCCATCCCGGGGGGCCGCAGAAGATCTGGCGAACCTGTCAGGCCTTGACCAGGGCCGGATCAAGGTGATCCCCACCCCGATTTTCCACAATGGACTGGCAGTTCTTTACAAAAGCCCCCCTCCCTCTCCCT
>CAKZLA010000091.1 GCA_937124525.1 uncultured Desulfobacterium sp. | reverse complement strand
GTTGTTCTGCTTTTTAACTGGCCTCATGTTGTCGGGGTTCATGCGGCTCTTTTTGAAATAAATTCAAATTTACCCGAGGAGGTGTTAAATTCCTTTTCTTTATGTTTGTAAAAACGCCTGGGGGCGTATTCAAGCCCTTCTGGATGCTCAAGCAAAGTTTCAATTGTAATCCCTGTGTCTTTTAAAATCCATCGATTTAACTCATCTTCATCTTCCCAGGGGAAATAATCTGATGCCCCCAGTCGGTGTGCAAGTTTTTTCCAGAACATATAATCATAATCACATTCAGGAAAGGTCACAATTTCAGGGGACAGGCCAATGCTTTGACAAGTGGGATAACAATGGAGTTCGGAATGCTCCAGATAGGTTGCCGCCGGCAGCACATAATCGGCAAGTTCGGCCGTTTCCGTCATAAAAAGTTCCCGCACCACAAAAAGATCCAGGGCTTTAAGGGCTTTGATCACCTTTTGGCTGTTGGGATTGGTCAGGGCCGGATTTGCACCGGTGAGTACTATCCCCTTCAGTGGGTAAGGTTTTTGTGTCAAAATGGTATCCATGGCTGTCATGGTATGACATTCCTTGCGAAAATCATATAGAACCGGAAACTTATCCGCCCCAATGGGGTCCAGGTGCTCCAGGGGTTTTTCGTCATACAGCGTCAAACTTCTAAGGGGAATTTTTTCTGGAATGAAACCTCCCCCCTCTTCATCCAGGCATCCCAGCAGACCATCAAGGCAGGCGATGGCCCGGACATTGTTGATGCCGTTCTCATGGTGCTCAAGGCCGTTTCCCACATAGATACATACTTTGGGCCGGGCATTGCCTATTTTTCGGGCAATCTCCACCATTTGTTCAGCGGGAATTCCCGTCTCTTTTTCCACCCGTTCCGGTGTGAACGCTTCCACATACCCGGCATACTCTTCAAAGCCATGGGTATAGTCTTTGATGAATTCATGGGAAATCAAGTTGTCATGGATCAGTTGTCTTGCCAATCCAAGGGCCAGTGCCCCATCTGTTCCGGGCAGGATCTGTACAAAATCATCTGCCTGACGGGCAATGGCAGACAGCCTTACATCAATAACGATGAGCTTTCCCCCATTTTTCCGCCCCTGCAAAATACATTGTGTCATGTTTGGATGGGCATAGGGCGGATTGCTTCCCCAGATCACCGTACATTTTGAATTCATAAAATCAGGTTCTGCCCAGGTGCCGGACACCAGGGCGTAGCCAATCCATCTTCCCACATAGCACTGGGAATCGTTGGAAAAATAATTGGGTGTTCCAATGGCATGGGCAAAACGGCGGGCCAGCTCTTCCTGGGTTAAAAAGCCCACGGCTTCACCCTTCCAGACACCCATGGCCCGATGGCCCCATTTTTGTTGAATCTGCTTTATTTTTTCAGCAATTTCATCATAGGCCTGTTCAAGGTCAATCTCCTGCCATTGATTACCCACCCGTTTAAGGGGTTTTTTCAACCGATCCGGGGCATTGACAAGATCCACGCCCAGCCTTGCCTTGCCACACAATCGCCCATGATTCCACTTGTGTTCTTTAAGGCCTGTGATGTCAACAATGCGACCATTTTCCACATAAACATTAATGCCGCAATGGTCATTACACATCCGGCACATGGACTTGTAATGTTGTTTCTTCCCGGTTGATTGTCCCATGGTTTTCCTGAAATTTTAAAGTTTTTTTGACTTGCTTTTAGTCGATAATCAAGTTCTTTACGTTGACATTCTTAGTATCACCTCAAAAACAATTTACACTGTTTGGGAAATGCTTCCCTAAGAATGGGGTTATTGCTCCAACAAGTGTAAACTGGAAAATGAAGGATGCCTTTATGTTGACATATATTTAGAGAGGGTCACAAATCCGCCCAAAAAAGCTTGATCATCAAATTTCAGGCAATTGGCCCTACCCCAATAAGGTACAAGGGAAAACAGTGTAATTAAAACTGTATATACAAGTCGTACAATGCTTAGACCATAGTTTTATTTTTGTCAAGTTTTTTGGTGGAATCAAACGGAAACAATTTTTTAAGAACAAAATTGTAATACTTCACATTAATATCGCAGCCGGGGTTGCAGGTTTAATGCACATCGGGTATCAAGATATTGAAAGGGTACGGTAAAAGCAATTGGCAGAGAAAATCGCTCCCAGTTCATTGCGGAATCCATCATGTACGATTCAAGCGATAAAGAAATTGCAAGGGCCACGGGTATTTTTGTAAGGAGCAAAATTACTCTATCAGATTAGATCGGTTATAAAAATTAAACCCCTTCCTTTTTACGAGAGTATCAATGTTAATTAAACAAATCATAAAAACAACAAAGGCACTATATCATGATAAGTTCAGAAACACTGGCAGTAACCTACGGTCTTGGCAGTGCCATGGCGTGGGGTGCAGGCGATTTCAGTGGGGGTTTTGCCTCACGCAAGGGGAATATGATGGCGGTTATTCTTCTTTCTCAACTCATTGGGGGAATTATGCTGGCCACCATCGCAGTGACCTGTTCCGAAGCCATACCTGCCATGGAACCGCTTTGCTATGGTGCCCTTGCCGGGGTTTGTGGCAGCCTGGGGCTCACGGTCTTTTATAAAGGTCTTGTCCTGGGGCGCATGGGGATTGTGGCCCCTCTGTCAGCGGTATTGACCGCCCTGGTTCCCATGGGATATGCCGCCTTTTTCCAGGCACTGCCCTCCATGGGTCAGTTTCTGGGCTTGTTCCTTGTGCTGGTGGCAGTGTGGCTGCTCTCTTCTTCCACGAACAGCAATCTAAAAATGACCCGCCTGGAACTGTTGGTCTCTCTGGCTGCCGGGCTTGGTTTTGGATTCTTTTTTATTTTCATAGACCAGGCAAATGATCATGCCGTTTTCTGGCCACTGGTGACGGCCAGGCTGGCATCTGTGTCTACACTTATCTGCATAACACTGCTGGGAAAAAAAAGAGCAACTCCATTGAGGGGACAGTGGATTTTTATTGTACTGTGCGGGCTTCTGGATGCCTGTGGCAATGCCCTTTTCTCCATGTCATCGAACCTTGGCAGACTGGATGTGGCGGCTGTCTTAGGGTCGCTTTATCCCATCTCCACTGTGGCCCTGGCATGGTTTTTTCTCAGCGAACGACTGGACCGCCAACAGTGGGCTGGCGTTGCCCTGGCCTTTGTGGCCCTGTTCTTCATTACGGCATGATATGAGCAATTATATTTCAAACAGGGCACCTTCCACCCGGTTACGTCCATTTTCCTTGGCCTGATAGAGATACTTATCCGCCATATCAATGAGCCGGTCTGTGGGGAAAGTCTCCTGTAGCAGAGTCGGATCAAAGCAGGTCAACCCGAAACTCGCAGTGATAATAATGGAGTCTTCCCCATGGGGGATGACAAGTCTGGACACGGCTTTTCGAAGCCGTTCCGTACAGTCAAGGGCATCGTTGAAATCCGTCTCGGGGAGTACAATAAGAAACTCTTCCCCCCCATACCGGGCCACCCAGTCCAAATCATTTCGGATGGTCTTCTTGATGATGTCAACAAAGGCAATCAACACCTGATCTCCGGCACTGTGTCCCCAGGTGTCATTCACCTTTTTAAAAAAATCAATATCCGCAAGGACCAGGGAAATGGGGCTCCCATACCGGCGGGTTCGTTTCATCTCTTTCTCAAGATGGCCTGTCAGATAATTTCGGTTATAACAACCGGTGAGAGGATCGGTGATGGAAAGTTTTCTGATCTTTTCATTGGAGGATTTAAGGGCTTCAATTTTCTCTTTTAGCTGTCGACTGAGGCGATACCGTTCTAAGTGAACGGTGATGCGGGCCAGCAACTCCTCCTTGGCAAAGGGCTTCACCAGATAGTCCGACACCCCGGCCTTGAATACCTTGAGCAATTCTGATTGATCCGGCATGGCCGTCAAACAGATGATGGGAATATCCCACCGATCAAACTCCTGACGGATTTTCTTGGACAAGACATCCCCATTCATGTGGGGCATGAACAGATCCGTGATTACCACGTCAATGTCATCGCCATTGTTTTTAAATATTTCATACCCGTCCTCACCATTTTCGGCCTCAATCACCCGGAGCCCTTCCTGGGTGAGTATCCCTGCCACAATTTTCCTGGCCACCACATTATCTTCCACCACAAGGGCCGTCATTCCCTCTGACAATGCCACGGGTTTTAAAATACGGTCCACCGCCTCCAGTAATTCCCCTTTGATAAAGGGTTTGGAAAGAAAATCGCCTCCCCCCACATCAAAACCCTTTCTCCGGTTTGCTATGGTGTCCTGGCTTGTGATAAAAATAATGGGCAGACGGCCCTTTCCCATTTTGTCAATAATTCGGGCATAGTGCTCACTGCGCAATTTTCGGCAGGTGTCCCAGCCATTGAGCCTCGGCATCTCCACATCCAGAGTCACCAGATCCAGGGGAACGCTGGATATGCGGACCAGTGCCTCCAGACCGTTGGCCGCCTCCATGACCTCGTATCCACCCTCTTCCAGCTCTTCCCTGATGGTCATTCTCACCATGGCACTGTCATCCACCACCAGTATGCGCATTGGATTTTTCATTTAAGTTAAACTCCATTACCATTTTGAGGTTGATAAAAAATTGACTTCAGGTATCGTCTGGGCACCAGATCAGGACAGATGCCAGTGAGTGATTCCGTGGCACCAATGATCAGATATCCGTCATTTTCCAGAACACCGCCGATCTTTTCAAACACCTTTTTACGGGTTTCAATATTAAAATATATGGCCACATTTCGCAGCAGAATAATATCAAATTTTCCCATGCCCACAAACGGGTGTAAGAGATTTATCTTACGAAAGGAAACCATGGCGCGGATTTCATCATTGATCTGCCAGTCTTCCCCCTGGAGCGTAAAATACTTTTGCTGTTTATCCCCGGGCAGGCCCCGCCCTATTTCAAATTTATTAAAGCGACCTGAACTGGCCCTGGCAACGGCCTTACCTGAAATATCCGTTGCCAGAAGCCGGATCTTATACTGTTTTAAATTCGGCAGCAGCTCCTTTATTACAATGGCAATGCTGTAAATTTCCTGCCCCGTGGCACAGGCAGCACTCCAGATCCGAATGGGGATGGGCAGCTCCCCCCGGCATTGGGGGGTTCTTTTATCAATGAGATCAGGAAGAATCTTATGCCGCAACAGCTCAAAGGGTTTTTTATCCCGGAAAAACAAAGTTTCATTGGTGGAAATGCGGTCAATAATCTGCTGCTCAAGCTTTTTGGTTCCATCTGCCCTGGCCTGGCGGTGCAGAGCTCCATAGGAAGAAACACCCAGCTCTTTAAGCAATCCGCCCAGCCGGGTCTCAAAGAGGTAGGCTTTGGCGGGATCTATACTAATCCCGGACACCTCACAAATATATCTGGAAAGAAGGGCAGATTCTGCTGGTGCTATTTTATTCATGAATTACGGCTTCTGGAAAATTGTCCCAGCACCCTTTCCCCCACCCGACATCCTCGCACGTTTTTTTTCCACCCCCACTGTCCTTAGGATTTCAAATGCCAGCTGCTCCAGGGGAACCACCGCATCTACAATGCCCCACTCAATGGAGCGTCTTGCCATGCCAAACACTGTGCTGCTCTCTTCATCCTGGGCAATGACCTTTGCGCCGTTGTACCTCATCTGTTTTAGCCCTTCTGCACCATCATATCCCATGCCGGTCATAATCACCCCGGTGGCATGGGACCCAAAATGGTCTGACACAGATCTAAAAAGATAATCCACCGAAGGTCTGCACCCGTTTTCCGGGGGATCATCGGTGATTTGAATTATCTTTTCTCCCCCCGGTTCCCGGGTCACCACCTTCATGTGATGTCCCCCCGGTGCAATGTATGCAGTACCTGCCACCAGGGACTCTCCATCCTGGGCCTCCTTGACAAAGATCTCACATTTTTTGTCCAGGCTCTCGGCCAGGGCCCGGGTAAATACCGGAGGCATGTGT
>CAKZLA010000090.1 GCA_937124525.1 uncultured Desulfobacterium sp. | reverse complement strand
CTTTTATTGCATTAACATAATCCATTGAGGTCTGCCAATAACTCCTTTAAAATAGAAATTCAGTGAATACTAAATAAAAATTAAAATCATGCTGCGCTTATCGAGACCAAGCCCCAGGCAACTCAGCTTTATCGATATGCGTCAAAAAAATTATGGGGGCTAATATGACTGATGCTGAAAGTTATCGTCTTCTAATTGAAAGAGAATGGGCAGATTTGCACCATTCAAGAGTCCAGGAATGGACTGCCTTGGGAATTGTCGCTGGTGCACATCTTGGCCTTATTCAATTAGCAAATTTCGCTATTAACGATAAAATTGGTGTATCGCCTCAAAATATTGTCTTTTTTGCCTGTATTTTAGGTATCATCCTATCTATTATCGGTGCATTGATGACTTGTCGTCATCGAAGACTAATGCAGATAAAGCTCAATTGGATTTATCAAGCAGAATTACAATTGGGTTTGATAAAGACTAATGAAAATCCTGATGGAATAATTCCGAGTGATGCAGCAGTGCAATCTAATATTAAATGGCGAGGTCTATCTCTACCACGCCTGCTCTCAACGAGTGGGCTTATACTATGTTTTTATGCCATGTTTCTCTTTATTGATGTCTTAGTAATAATACTGAAATAGTGAAAACGCATATCAAGGGCATTAAGAGCGACGGCAAAAAGCCGCCGCGCCTTATGCCCGCCGTTAACGTGCGACACGAGGTCGCATGATTGTATGCATAGGAGGTAAGGCTAATGTACTGAATATACTCGGTGTATCCCCACCGATCACCATAGGTGAGCGTGCTGCCGTTGCGCTGATGACGGGGTGCGAAGCCTCACTGACAATGTACCGAAACAGGTTTGAATGGTGACAGGAGAACCTCTTCGGAAATCCCATCCGGTTAAGGGATAGGGTCGGACAATAGGGCAAGATTAACCGAAGAGCTGTAAGCGCCGTCAGCGAGCGACTAACCTACTAGGATTAATAGGTTGTATGTATACTTCCCTGCGTTTGTATACATGAACAGGATGCAAGTCTTCTAACTGCTTGCACGGGATCGTAGAGTCATCGGCGTAGAGGCCTGCCTAAGTTGTCCACAAAGAGCGATCATGTGGAACGTGGAAAGGCTGTCACTCCCCATGTGCAAGACATGGAAAGCTAACCGTAAGGCAAGCCGATGGAGGGTCAGCAGTAAGAATTCGGAAGAAGCAAAGGCCGTTTTGTAATGAAGCGGATAGAGCATGAAACATGGCTCACGTAAAACCCAAAGCCTTTGGCTTTGGCGACAAGCGTGCAGACGTCCGATTGGTGTTTAATTGCGAGAAAATTTGGAGAACCGCTTAAGATGGGAAAGCAAATGACGGTCTTGTTTGAAACAAAGACTGGTGCGCCTGTCGACTTTGCTGAGAAATGGACAGCCATTGATTGGGATAAGTTAAGAGGCTGCAAATGCGTATCGCAAAGGCTGTAAAAGTGAACAGCCGGGGCGTCCCACAAGGTCGTCCTTTTAAATGCTTGAGCCGTATGACGGGAAACTGTCACGTACGGTTCTGAGGGGGCTTGGGGTAGGCAACTGCCCCCGGCTACCCGATTTTTTTACAAAAATGGTCATGTGATGAATAATTCTTTTGAAGATAACATTAGGCACTTAACTCAGCCCATCAACAACCAATATCCTCGTCCCTGGATGACCGATTGTATTTGGAAACCCCTTTAACTGTTTTTATTATTCCAAGCCTGGCTCTGCCAGCCTACAATCAATGGTATAGATGGGCCAGTGATCATTTTTACTATTTATCAGAGGCCGTCGTGAATACGTTAAAATAATCAAAATGATTTGGAGACGGTTTCAAAAATATTCTTCAAAAAATCCAGCAGAACGCAAAGTTTTCGGCTCGGGTGATTGAGAATTAGTTACAAAGGAAAGATTCGGTATCTTATTGATAATAAATCAGAATTAGCTAACAAAACGCTGGAGAGGGACCGGGCTACCTGCGCGGCGTTTGGGAAAGTATGTGGTTCAGGAAACTTTACCTTTTATCGGAGCTTCGGAGCTTTTGAGGTTTAAAAAGCCTGGCCCCTCAGCTCCCCGTTCTATGTCTGGCAACGACAATCGTTCCCTAAAACAATCTTGACATACAATCAATTTGATATATACTATATGATATAGATCATTGCTTTGGAGGATAAAATGGATACTGCTAAATTATTTATAAATGGTCGTAGTCAGGCACTCCGATTGCCTAAGGCTTATCGATTCGAAGGAAAGGAAGTATATATCAAGAGGGTTTCACAAGGAATTCTCTTAATACCAAAAAATAAAACCGTATGGGGCATCTGGGAAAAAAACCTGAAGAAATATGACAGACCATTTATGGCTGATCGGAATCAACCTGATTTTCAACAGGAAAGGGTTGGTTTAGATGAAGTATTTGATTGATACAAACATATGCATTTATATTATGAACCAAAGGCCTCCTGAGGTCATTCAAAAGTTTAAAAATACGAAAGTTGGGGAAATTGGTATATCAACCATAACTGTTTCTGAATTGAGCTATGGTGTTGCAAAAAGCAAATTCCAACAACAAAATGCAAAACGGTTAGAAGAATTTCTCGTCCCTTTTGAAATTCTCCCGTATGATGAGGAAGCATCAAAATATTACGGGTTAATTCGTTCTCAACTTGAAGCCCAAGGAAATGTAATTGGTCCTCTCGACATGCTAATTGCAGCTCACGCATTAAGTGAAAAATTGGTGCTGGTTTCGAACAACGAAAAAGAATTCAATAGAATCGAAACATTAAAGGTTGAAAACTGGGCAGTATAAAATACTACACAGAACCAGCGGGTGAACCGGACAGCAAGGGTATCCTTCTTGGCTACCGACATAACGCGGGACAGTTTGACCCGGTGATGAGAATTTTGCCGTACCTAAGTCTCATGAACCGGGGG
>CAKZLA010000089.1 GCA_937124525.1 uncultured Desulfobacterium sp. | reverse complement strand
TGAGCCTTTAATAGCAAGGGTTTATGAGGATATTTCATTACATTCTTTGATGTCGTGCATAGTAGTTCCGGCCAAAAAATTACAAACTACGAAGCATATCATCTAAAAAAAGCGGCTCTTCTTAAGAGAAGAACCGCCTTAATATTCTATGATTTAGCTGATATAACTGCCACGGGCAGACCGTATTCTGGACCCGGCCTGCCCATAACGAAGATTTAAAGTCCCTCTTGATTTGCCGGGACTTTCATATAAACAAATTGCTAACATTTGGATATGTGTCATACTTCCAGATTTATAGAATTTTCACCCCTATTCCTGGGAATTTAGTTTGCTTAGCGCACTCCATTTGGTATTGGGTATGCTGGTGATATTCTCAAGATCTGTGTTGGGAATTATGCCAATGTTGGGGGAGGCAATATACACCACCTGGCTTTTCCCGGGAGAGGTCTTTGCCTGTCCGCCATCCTGCACTGCGATCAGTCTTCCAATGAATTCTTTAGCCTTGTCACTCAACGTATCTTCATTCTGGGGCTGATATATGGCTTCATAAAACATGTTGCATCATCCTTTCACCAAATGGTCCTAAGAGAGTCACTTTGAGATCCCGCCACCTGGAGGGACGGTACTCTGTTATAGTACCTGTGATGGACAAATGTGTCAATAGAGAATACCGTGACAAAGGTACATCAAACAACATCTTCCCGGCAATGGGGGCATAGCTGGTCTGCCCGGTAGGAACTGCGAACAAATGGGCCGCTGGCAACGGTTTTAAATCCCACGGATCTGGCAAAAACATCCAGTTTTTTAAAGGCTTCAGGGGTATAGTACTCTGCCACCGGCAGGTGTTTCTTGGAGGGCTGGAGATACTGGCCAATGGTGATAATGTCGCATCCATGATTCTTTAAATCACAAATGGTCTGTTCCAGGGCCTTCCGGGTTTCTCCCAGACCCACCATGATACCTGATTTTACGGGGATGCCATGCTCTTTTCCGCATCGGCTGGTGGCTGTGTGCAGGGCCATCTCAGTGGTGTTGCCGGGCCTGTCACAGGTGTTTCCAGATGAGGTCTTCAACAGGCCATCTTTGGTGTTGATGTCCTTTGTCTGGGTTGTTGTGGGGCGATACAGGGAAGCTCGCTGCAACAGGGTCAAAGATCGTTGATATTGTGCTTGTGGCCGGGCTTTTTCATAAAGAACCGGTACGGTTTCAATATTATGGTTTAGTACATGGGGTCGGGCATCCATCACCGTATGCAGGGCCGTTTGATTTCCCTGGAAATCGGGAATAAGCACCTCCACCCGGGTGCCCTGGGGCAGCAGGGTCTTAATTTCGTGGATGGTGGCGGCAAAATGGCTGGCGCCGCCGTCGGGCAGATCGTCCCGGGTCACCGAGGTCACCACCACATAGGACAGTCCCAGATCCAGGGCTGCCTTGGCCACCCGTTTGGGTTCTTGGGGATCAGGCGGTGGTGGGGAACCCGGTGTGACGTTGCAGAACTGGCAGTTTCGGGTACATTCGGACCCCAGAATCATGAAGGTGGCCGTTTTTTTAGAAAAACATTCCCACATATTGGGGCATTTGGCCTCCTGGCACACGGTGGAGAGCTGGGAGCCCGCCAGCAGACGTCTCACCTTTTCATATTCCGGTCCATTGGGCAGAGGCCGTCTGAGCCATCCGGGTTTCCTTGCCTTGGATAATGCTGCTGCTTCCATAAAAAAAATTTCCTGTGAGCTCATATTTGGGGTCAGGCTTGGCTTATGGGTGTTATTCGAAAATGATATTTATGTTGTTTTAACATAATAACTTCAGGGTCATGAATTATCATAACTTCTTGAAATGATTATCCCCTAAGAAATTGTGGGGTTGATCATAAGATGGATCACTATACTGGAAATAAATTCATACCTATTATAAATATCTGAAATAATAGTTTTTGTTTTTCGATTTTAAAATTCACACTACAAGGTGGCCGACATTATGATTAAGCCCGAAATTGTGAAAATCGTATAATATCGCCCTGACGGCATAACCCCATAAACTGGCCCCATTAAACTAATTAAATCATGTTGGTAAAATGGTGGATAAAGCTGGCCTTGACGGTGGGGATGGACACCGTGGCTTCCGGGTATTTTTGTTGTAATTCATTCTCCAGGGAGGTCATGGAAACCCCAGCCAAGCCGCAGGGATTCACCCAGGTAAAAGGGGTTAAATCCAGATTTGCATTCAGGGCCAGGCCGTGGAAGGATATGCCCCGGGTGATGGACAGTCCAATGGAGCCCAGTTTTTTGTTTTCCACCCAGATGCCGTGGTTTGCGGCGCTGCGCTGGGCCGTCACCCCGGCATCCCCGGCCATCTTAATCATGATTTCCTCCAGAAGATGGACAAAGTCTGCCACCCCCATCCCGGCGCGGTCAAGATCCATGATGGGGTACACCACCAGCTGCCCGGGGCCATGGAAGGTTATATTCCCCCCCCGTCCGGTCTGCACCACGGGTACCTCTTTTTCCTTAAGAAAGGCTTCCGATACCATCAGATTTTCCCGTCCCCCCCGTTTTCCCAGGGTGAACACCGCCGGATGTTCCAGCATTAAAACAATATCCGTCTCCAGGGTCTGGCTTTTTTTTTGCTTCACATATTGCTGTTGCAGATCCAGGGCTTTCTGGTAATCCAAAAGCCCCAGATTCATAATTTTAAAGGGCATGACATTTTTTCCAGTCATATTGGGGTCAGGCTTGGCTTATGGGTGTTATTTTTTTCATTAGCTTGCCCGTCGCACCTTTTCTGACTGTGTCTTACACCCATAAGCCAAGCCTGACCCATTTGTTAGCCTCTCAGGATCGGTTTCCGGGCAGCGGTGACCTCATCCAGGCGGGAAACCTTGGACAGATGGGGCGCTTTTTTCAGCAGCTTCGGCGTCTCCTTTGCCTCTTTGACCACGGCCTTAAAGGCATCAATGAACTGGTCAATGGTCTCTTTGCTTTCGGTCTCCGTGGGTTCAATCATGATGGCCCCGTGCACCACCAACGGGAAATAAATGGTGGGGGGGTGAAATCCATAATCCATGATGCGCTTGGCCATGTCCAGGGTGGTCACACCGGTGTCCAACTGTTTCTTATCGGTGAACACACACTCGTGCATGCAGGGCCGGTCATAGGGTAGATCAAGATCATCCCGAAGACTTGCCTTGATGTAGTTGGCATTGAGTACGGCAAATTTACTCACATCGGTGAGCCCTTTGGCCCCCATGGACCGGATATAGGAATAGGCCCGGATAAGGATGCCAAAATGGCCATGGAAGGTGAGCATGCGTCCAATGCTGTCTGGATTTGTGTGGATCAGGCGAAAACCATCTTCGGTTTTTTCCACCCGGGGAACCGGCAGAAAGGGTTCAAGTTCTTTGACAACGGAGATGGGACCGGACCCGGGTCCACCACCGCCATGGGGGGTGGAAAAGGTCTTGTGCAGGTTGAAATGGATCACGTCAATGCCCAGATCTCCGGGCTTGACAATGCCCATGATGGCGTTCATGTTGGCACCGTCCCCATATACAAGTCCGCCCTTGGCATGGACAATGTCGGCGATTTCCCTTAAGTTCTCTTCAAACAGCCCCAGGGTGTTGGGGTTGGTGATCATGATACCTGCGGTCTCTTCATCCATGACCTCAGCCACGGCTTCCGGCGTCAAAATACCGTCGGGACCGGAGCGGATATTCACCGATTCATACCCGCAAAGACTGGCACTGGCAGGATTTGTGCCATGGGCTGTGTCCGGGATGATGATCTTGGATCGCTGGTGTCCCTGTTTGGCATGGTAGGCGTGGATCACCAGCATGCCGGTAAGTTCTCCGTGGGCCCCGGCCGCTGGCTGCAGGGTGGTGGCAGCCATGCCCGTGATCTCTGCCAGGTATTGCTCCAGGTTGTACAAGAGTTCCAGTGCCCCCTGGGACAGCTCATCGTCGATCATGGGATGGGCCCCGGCAAATCCCGGCCTTGCCGCCTGAACCTCATTGGTCTTGGGATTGTATTTCATGGTGCAGGACCCCAATGGATACATGCCTGAATCCAGGCCAAAGTTCCACTGGGAAAGGCGTGTGTAGTGGCGCACCACATCAAACTCACCCAGTTGGGGCAGGTCCGGGGCATCCCCCACAAGCTCGGGGTCAAGATCAGAAGCAGGTACATCCCGGGTGGGGATGGAAAAGGCGCAACGCCCCTCTCTACTTTTTTCCCACAACAGTGCTTCCTTGAATATCAGACCGCTGGTTCCGGTAACATCAGCCATTTTTCACCTCCTTGGCCAGGTTTTCCATATCTTGCCTGGAAAATACTTCCGTGGCGCAGAACAGGTAGTGGTTTTTGAGAGCTGGGTAGTAGCACTCCAGACTTAATCCGGCCAGAATTCCTTTTTTTTTGAGTTCCTGGCGTTTCACCCCATATCCCTTGGGGGCTTTGAGGGCAAATTCGTTGAAAAAAGGCCGTTCAAAGGCAATCTCAAATCCAGCATCCACCAGTTGATCCCGGAGAAACACAGCCTTGTCATGGTTGATCTGTGCCAGCTCCCGGATGCCTTTTTTACCCACAGTGGTCAGATACATGGCTGCGGTGAGTGCGTTAAGACCGTTGTTGGAGCAGATGTTGGAGCTTGCCTTTTCCCGTCTTATGTGTTGCTCCCTTGTGGACAGGGTGAGCACAAATCCTTCTTGGCCCTGGGTGTCTTTAGTGCGTCCCACCAGTCGGCCTGGCAGGTCCCGCACGTATTTTTTCTGGGCCGTTAGAATACCAAGCCCCGGACCTCCAAAGGACTGGGCAATGCCAAAGCTCTGGCCTTCGCCTGCCACAATGTCGGCCCCAAAGCTTCCCGGGTTCTTTAAAAGACCCCAGGCAAGTCCTTCGGTGAAAGAGGTGATGAAAAGGGCTTTTTTTGCATCGGAAATTTCCCTGACCTTGCCCAGATCTTCAATGCAGCCTAAAAAATTGGGGGATTGCAAGGCCACGGCGGCAATGTCTTCCATGGCGGCAACGGCATCAAGGTCTGTGGTGCCATCGGCGGCCATGGGGATCTCCACCATTTCAAATCCTGCCGGGGCAAAATAGGTGTTGATGATCTGGCGATGGT
This sequence comes from uncultured Desulfobacterium sp., assembly GCA_937124525.1. The sequence goes on along the minus strand of CAKZLA010000089.1, from coordinate 1,127 downwards.
GGGGGTGGACCAGGCAGGAGACGGCCACCTTGTTGAGTTTTTTCTTTTTCCGCAGGGCAATGAGCAGGGCCTCTGTTAAGGCCGTGCCACAGTCATAATGGGAGGCGGTGGAAACCTCCGTGCCCAACAGTTCCGTGATCATGGTCTGGAATTCATAGATGCCCTGGAGGGTACCCTGGCTGATTTCCGGCTGATAAGGAGTGTAGGCTGTGGCAAATTCCGAACGGCCGGCAAGATAGGGAACTAAAGAGGGGATGTAGTGGGGATAGCTGCCAGCACCCAGGAAAATTTTGTTTCTGGGGAAAGCGCACATGTCTTGGGAGAGCTCTTCCATGTGGGCATTGAGTTCCCATTCGGTCAATGGCTGGGGAAGATTCATCTTTCCATGGATGTGGAATTTTTCCGGGATGGTCTCAAAAAGATCGTCCAGGGTGCCATGACCGGTCTTTTCCAGCATTTCGGCAATATCCTGTGGGGTATGGGGAAGATAACGCATGGCAATTATCCTTTCAGCATCTCAAGATATGCTGCTTTGTCCATAAGGTTGTCCAGTTCAGAGGGATCAGCGGCTTTGATTTTCATGATCCAGCCCTTTTCGTAGGGGGATTCATTCACAAGTTCCGGTGCATCTTCCAGATCTTCGTTGATGGCCACCACCTCGCCGGCAATGGGGCAGTAGAGTTCAGAAACGGCCTTCACCGACTCCACTGTGCCAAACTCATCCTCTGTTTCAAAGGTGTCACCCACTTCGGGCATTTCCACGAACACCACTTCACCCAACTGATCCTGGGCATAGTCATTGATGCCGATGGTGATGACATCGCCTTCCATACCGGCCCATTCATGGTCCTTGGAATATTTTAAATTTTCCGGCAGATTCAGTTCATTAATTTCTTTCATTTTGTTCCCCTCCGTGTGTGTGGGGGTGATCCCCGTTAAAAAAAATATGGAAAATGCTGGCATCCTTCAAAAGTACTTTACACTTTCTTAGAGCATTCCCCATTTACAGGGGCTTTTCCCCAAAAGACTGTAAAGGACTTTTGGAATCATATGAAGTTAATCTGTTCAAAGTCAAGCTGAAATAGGCTTTTTTTAAACCTGCTCTTTGAAAATTCGGTAAGCCTACA
>CAKZLA010000088.1 GCA_937124525.1 uncultured Desulfobacterium sp. | reverse complement strand
CTGCTGAGGCAAACTTGGAGGCTACCTTTTCATATAAACTGCCACGGGCAGACCGTATTGGGGATCTGGCCTGCCCACAACAAATATCGAAACTCCAATCATTAAAGCCTGTTGGACGGAGTTTCATATAAAAAAAATAATAAAAAGGAAAAAACATGGACTATCAACGCCTTCTGGCCAGCCGGACCCGGCTTATGCAAACCAACGCCATACGAGAAATTCTCAAGGTAGTGGCCGATCCCGGCATCATCTCCCTGGCTGGCGGCATTCCGTCTCCAGAGAGCTTTCCCATGGATATATTTGAAGAACTCACTACCCGGGTGATTTCAACCCACGGATCCCAGGCCTTTCAATACGACCTCACAGAGGGGTTCATACCCTTACGGGAACAGATTTCCGTCCTTCTGGAAGGCCGTGGCATTACCATACCCCCCGAGGCCGTGAATATCACCTCAGGCTCCCAGGGGGTACTGGATGCAGTTGCCAAACTCATGATCGACAAAGGAGACAAGATCGCCCTGGAATCCCCCACCTATCTCGGGGCCATCTCCGCCTTCAATCCCTACGAACCTTCCTACATTGCCATGGAAACCGATGAACAGGGTCTGATACCGGAATCCCTGGAAGAAACCTTGAAAACCCATGATATTAAGTTTATCTATCTTGTGCCCACCTTTCAGAATCCCACAGGCAGGAGCCTGACTCTGGAACGGCGCAGGGAAATCGCCCGAATCATCCAGGCCCATAACGTCCTGCTCATTGAGGACGACCCTTATTCCGCCCTGCGGTATGCAGGACAGGACCTGCCCCCCATTAAGACCATGGCCCCGGATCATGTCATTTATATATCCACCCTATCCAAGGTCTTTGCCCCGGGATTGCGCATCGGTTTCTACGCAGCCCCAAAATTTCTGCGGCAGTGGCTGGTACTGGTCAAACAGGGCGTGGACCTCCACACCTCCACCTTCAACCAGGCCTTGGCTGCGGAATACCTTGCTGGCAACTACCTGGCAACCCAGTTGCCAAAGATCATCGGCCTGTACAAACCCCGGCAAAAGGCCATGATGGATGCTCTATCCCGGCATCTGCCCCAAAATTTCAAGGTCTCCCCGTCCGACGGGGGCATGTTCCTTTGGGTCACCGGGCCCAAGGGACTCGATGGCCTGGCACTTTACCGCAAGGCCATTGAAAACGGGGTGGCATTTGTGCCAGGCAAATTCTTCTACACAGACCCGGACCAGGGCGGGGAAACCATGCGCCTCAACTATACCATGGCAGACGTGCCCACCCTGGAGCGGGCAGTTGAAAAGTTGGGCCAGGCCATCCGACAGATGGAATAAGTGAAGATTCCTTTTTTTGGGGTTTCCTGAACTTCATTATCACTACAGCGACACTTTCATTAACCACCCTGTTTGGAGAGGATTCTAAAACGCGTTTCCCCACCTTTCAATACTCGATTTTAGTGAAGTAAGCAAAGTGTCGCTGTAGTGTTATTATCTGCTCAACACCCCTGGTTAAAGACTCAGGGAAGCCTTGCCGATTTTGAATGAAAATTTTTTGTTTGGTTTTTTAAATAGTAATTCTTTTTAATAATTCATAATAAGGCGTGTTGATAAACTTATAAAAGTTATAAAGCCATGATATTAAAAGAATAATCTACTTATTAAATTTGCTTGAATTGATATAATTTTATGATTAAAAAGAGTGGGTTTTGTATTGATATTAAAAATGTGTTCATAACTGTCTTTTTATGAACATCTTATGAACATCTTTATAAATTGTTTTGCATTGACCGGGGATATGGACGCACCGCCCAGCATGGTCCAGGACATGGCCTCCAGATGTAGGTTTCAAGTTCCGGCAGATCCAGGAGAATTTGCCTTTTGACACTTTCTGACGCTGAATACACATTTTGGGGAAATCCTGTATAAAAAAGTGTCAACTACTTTTAGCCTCGTATGAAGGATGTCGCATTTTCATGGTAAAGATTCCGATTTTGGTCAATATCATTTGGCTCATCGCGGATTAGCGTTAAAAAAATGTGCTCAGTTCATTTTTTGCGTAATATTCTTATTTTCGAGTGCCCAGAAAAAATGATTTCTTATCAACTCAGCAATAGGGAAGAGTAATCCGAAAACATGTTCCTTCGTTCAGCGCCGATATGGCTTCGATGGAACCATTGATGGCCTCGACTTCCTTACGCATGGCTGAAAGTCCAACACCCCGACCGGAGAGCATGCTAACTTTATTTTTGGTGGAAAAGGAATCTGCAAAAATGGTATTGATTATTTCCCGCTTAGACAGATTTTTGACCTGTTCAGGAGTGTAGATTCCTTTAGATTCCGCTATTTTTACAATAACATCCGTATCTATTCCCTTGCCGTCATCTGATATTTTCAGGACGAAATCCCCAGAGTTTTTATGGATACCACATTGGATCTTGCCGCTCTCCTCCTTACCTTTCTCCACCCTTTCTTCAGGGCTTTCGATACCGTGGTCGACAAGGTTTCTGAAAATATGGATCATGGATTTTAAAAACCCCGAATAGAGTTGGCGATTGATAAAGACCGTATCGCCGGTCACTTCGAATTCGGAGATAGTCTTGTCGAGTTTGAGGGCGAGGATCTGGATGTATTCGTTGTAGCCACTCAGGATGGAGTTGAGTGACGGGTAGGTAAGTTCCTGAATGGTGTTGACCAGAAAGGATTTATCCTCGCCGGAAAACTTGGATTCTATAAGGGTGAGTAGGCTTTCAAACCGTTCTGAACTGATGGTGATTCTCTTGTCGGATTCAAAGAAGTCGTTGCCTAAAAAGCCCCGGATGATGGCCAAGTCTTCCCTGAGGATGTCTTCTACGTTGATATTAAGCATCAGGTTTTTCAATTCGTCCAGGGGCGGTTGCCCCTTCCGGCTGTTGAGCATACCCGAAAGTTTGTCCTCAATAATATGGAGGTTGACCGCGGTATTGTGCATCAGGCGAAGGGCGAAATCGCCTTTCATTGTATGAACGATCCGAAAAATTTCTCCAATTATATCCTCAAAAGAAGTTTCACTCTCGAAAATCTGGTGGATATCGTCTGAGAAGAGGGTGTTCGCCTCATCAATGGCGTTGAGCATCTCCGTTTTTGAGTTCAAGGCAGATAGAACCAGTTTCATATTGTTTTTTTCCTCCTGGTTCTTCTTTTCCAGCGCCTTTTTGTCAGTGATGTCGGTCAGGATGACCATCAGAATTTTTTGGGGTTTGAACGATATCAATTTATAGTTGACTCTGATGAACTTATCATGGGCCTTGAATTCGGTGGGCAAGAGCTTGAGGTATACCTTCGCTCTTACCTTGTTTTTTTGGTTGAACAGACTATCCAGGGTCTCTGTCAGCAGGGAGTGCAGTCTGGCATCAAGGTAGTCCTTCATTAAATTACCGAAATGACGATGCGCGATAGTCGTCTGGAAAATCTCATTGCATACGCTGCTGTGCTCCTGATAAACAATGAAGTCCTCATGAAATGACAGAAAGCCCTGGTCTGCATTATCCAACAGTTTTTTTATTGATTCGTTTTTGGTCTCGATCTCCTGACGAAGGCTTTTTTCTTTCTCATGGGCCTCTTCCAGAATTCTTTGCTGTTCGTTGAGCAGTTCGATTTCCCGCTGTTTGATCTCCGACATCGCGACAAGAAATTTGCTGATGCTGACGATGCCGTGGTATCTCCCCTTTTTCGTTATGATAACAAAATCGTAAATATTATTCTCATCTCTATTCATCGCCTGAAAACCGAAGTGGGCCAGGTCCAGGCCAATGTCCAGACTGAGTATTTCCTTTTTCATAATAAGTTCAATTGGCCTGTTCATGTAAATCGAATACCCGAATAGCGTACCGATAATCTGATAGAAATGGGTCCTCATGATCAGACCAATGGGGTTGTGATTGTCATCCATTACGACCACCCCGTTTGAGGCAGGTTTTGTCTCGAAATGTTTGTGGATGGTGTTTCCTTGTTCGTATACGGAAAACACATTCACCTCTTCAACAAGGCAAGCTACAGTGTCATTCATTGGTGTTCTCCAAAACCTCTGACAAATCTTATCTGCCCAAACCCGTTAGTCGTTATTCGTTATTCAAGGCGTCGTTCATTGTATCCAGCACATGCTTTTTTTCAAAAGGTTTGGTGATGTAGTTGGCGGCCCCCAGATTCAATGCCTCAAGCATGGTGTCCCCTTTGCCCAGAGCTGAAATCATAACCACCTTGGCATTCTCATCCACGGCGAGGATTTCCTTGAGGCACTGGAGCCCGTCCATGTTGGGCATGGTAACGTCCAGAGTGACCAGGTCGGGAGCCAGCTCCTTGAACTGCTCCACACCCTCGATCCCATCCTGTGCCTCACCGACCACTTGGTGATTGCTGCTATCCAAAATATTCCTCAATTTTTTTCTCGACATCCCTGAGTCATCTATGATGAGTATTTTTCCCATGATTCCACCGTGTGTTATCTATTAAAAATGATATCGAATTTGCCAAAGTTCAGCTCGCAGGGCAGGACGAAGAGCTGCTTTTTTTGGGTCACAGTTCCGTCCTGGGTAAACTGCTGTGGCTTCAGATCACAGTTGATGCCTTTATGGAAGAGGTTCGAGACGAAGAGACCGTTCTGACTGTTCATGAACTCGCCAATCGAATCCCTGACCATCTCATCGACGCTCTTTAGCTCTTCCTCAGCATAGATTGAGGCAAACTTAATGCAGACCTGCTCTCCTGCGCTGATTCCGGTTTCAATGGTCCTGTCTCCGGTAATCTCCTGGCTGGCGAAGTTGCTATACTGGTAGCTGTCGGCCAGGTATGGTTTATCTATAATGACTTCGCTGTCGATGAAGCGAACAACATTTCGTATGAAAAGTTCGACATATTCACCAAAAAGCTCAGCCTGTTCCCCCCTGACGGTGTCGAGAAAGAGCTTAACTACGGCATCGGTATTGTTGCTTTTCAGAATCTCGATTTCCTTGTCGGAGAATCCGGAGTCTTTTTTATAATCGGCAAGGAGATTCTCGTACTGCTGGTAGTTGAGCATCCCTTCATCAACCAGTATCTGGCCGAGCATGATCTGCGAGGTTTTCTGCCTGGAGAGCAGTTCAACGAGCTGATCTTCACGCAGGAAGCCTTCAGTAATGGCTATTTCTCCAAATCGTTTATCCTGAAGCACCTGCAGCTTATGAACCCTATCCACCTGGAAGGCAGTCATGCATCCAGAATCTATAGCCAGGACACCGAGCTTGACTCTAACGGATTTTTGTTCGGAAAGCACCTGCCGCAACTGTTCCGGAGTAATAACCTTTTTGGCCAGGATGTAGTTGCCAAAATATTTATTAAACATGTAGTACTTCCCCCTTATTTTTCTTCGATATGCTTGAGTATTTCAATATCAATTTTTTCATAATCTCCTATCACCTCATAAAGAATCGTTTTAAGCTCCATCAAGGTGTCATAATCAATTGCCACAAACTTCAGGCCCATGGAGCCTTCCAGAATTCTAACAACCTCACAGTCTATCTCCGAATGCTTGATTTCAGGACAGAAATATTTAAGGATGATGGTTACCCTTTCACCGATTTCCGGCAGATCACTGCGGTCTGTATCAATAAGTAATCCGGTCAGACTGAAGTTGCGGATATGACAAGCAGCGGACATGTTCTGTGAAACTATCCTGCAAACAACGCTGTAGTCTGCCCTTGAAATCCCTCTTTTTTCTTTCTTATTATTCACGAGTACCACCTCCCTGGAAAGCAACTGTCGAGACAACTTAGCAAAGCTATGTTATGAAAACATGATATTCATGTTAGAATATCGTATTTTATGAAAGGGGCCTCTATAACTTGATAGTATAGGAATTTACAATTTTTGATACAAAACAAATGCCATACAATTATGACCTGAAATAAAATATTGAGCCAGATAGAAGCCCGCCCAAAGGGCGCTAATTTAACAGCGGGGCCGGAAAACAGCATCCTCAGTTATGCCCATGGGGCAACCTTTTTGAAACCTGTGACTCTTCAATTAAATGAACTGGTTCTCCCAGTCGCTTTAATTTATTTGCGTAGTAGCCGTCAATGGTTTCCTTTACCGAACTTCCGGCTTCTGCCTTGAACACATCAATCGAAGTTCCCCCTTTAAAACTTGTGACACCGGAAGATATCCGACGTAATAAAGAGGCAATGGACAGAAGAAAATTACGGCTGGCTGAGAAATCCAAAGA
>CAKZLA010000087.1 GCA_937124525.1 uncultured Desulfobacterium sp. | reverse complement strand
ATAATACGAGAATCACCTTATTTCAAGGTTTACTGCTTCTAAAAAATAACAATTACCCGAACTTATTGAGAACTTACTGGATAAGATAAGAATCTACCTGCGTGGCCCATCTTATGATCAAGCCCTTTTATTTTCAAAGACTTAAAAGCATATCTATTAGATTTGGTTGAGGAGACAGGTCATATTTATCCTTTCTGACATTGGCATGGGTCCACATTCCCTTGATCCTGCCATAATAAGCGTTTTCATTAAACCCAAAAGCTTGGGCGCCTTTTGTTTTGATTTCAGCCACTATGCCATCGCGGACATCAATTGAATCTCGTTCTGCTATCCAGAGGATAAATAATTTGAGAATTTCGATCTGCTTATCAGAATAGGCATGCCAATGACTATGACCACGGAAAGGTTTAGGTAATTTAACAATCTGGTCTTTGGTGATGGGGACATTAACATAGGTTTTTCCATCCATTGCATAACTAAAATTGCAGACTTCAATTGCCACCGAATGCGTATGCATTTGTTGCGAACCGTTCTTACCTAAATGCCAACCGTACCCACCTTCAGGTACACACTGGACCAATTCGCCATCATAGCGATCATCATTTCCTTTTACAGATGGACCACCCAATAGGAACTCAGTCGCTATTGGTCCTCGATTATCATTGGCCCATCCATCAGCGGTGTTATAGGGATTGTTCCAACCCGCTGTATGGTGCAAGAACAAATATTCCTTAGGTGTAGGCCCTTTTTTGTATTCACCATCAGGAAGAAAATATCTATTTACAATTAAGCCAGGGGAAGGAGAATATACCTTTTCCGTATTGTCGGTGGTGGCATTAGCCCTCTGGATAGCTGATAGAGTTTGCGGTCCGATAACCCCATCAGCTACTAACCCCTTTTCCCTTTGAAGAACTTTAACTGCTGATTCCGTATCTGGACCAAAAATGCCATCGGCATCAATTCCCAAAGCCTTTTGCAGTTCAACTAATTCCTGCCCTCTTGAGCCTTTTTTAAATAACATAATAAATTTCCTCATTATAATGTGTTGAATTAAATGAGTTGTTGCGTTGATCCAATTTACACTTATCTTCATTTTTATCAAGAAATATTTTTTACAATTGATTTAAAAAAACAACCTCGGAGTGCTTCCAAAATCTATTCCGGCGCAGTAACCACTCAACCCGAGGCCAAAAGAGTTGAACCCCAAGGTCTCTCTATACATCTGCCCAGGTGGAATCAGGGGATTATTGACATGTTATGGGGCTTGCAGCTATTGTAATACAACTACGCAACTGAAAGAATAAGGAGACCCATGTCAAGGGAAGACAAAATATATCGCAGGCTGCAAAAGCATCTGGACCACCAGGTAGTGGGGTTCCCCGCTGTAAAGAACGGCGCAGATATCCGGTTGTTAAAGCATATATTCACACCGGAGGAGGCGGAAATAGCCTGCCATTTAAGCCATGGGTTTGAGTCCCTGGAAATCTTATTTCCAAAGGTAAAGCATCTGGTAGATTCCCCGGAATCCCTGGGGAAAATATTAAGCCGCATCCAACAAAATGGTGGCATTGAGTCCAGAATAAAAAATGGGCAACACCAGTACTGCAATTCTCCCCTGGTGGTGGGAATGTTTGAGATGCAGATGGAGCGCATGTCTCCGGCATTTCTCAAGGATTTTGACGATTACACCGGAAGTATTGGTTTCGGCATGGAATTTCTGGGCACAAAACTTCCCCAGATGCGCACCATCCCCATCCAAAAGAGTATCCCCCTGGAGAACCCGGTGGCCACCTTTGATGAAATTGCCATACTCATTGCCGGGGCGTCTCCCCCCTTTGTTATTGTGGAATGTATCTGCCGCAAAAAAAAAGAGATGCAGGGCAGTCCCTGCAAGGTGACCCGGCGCACCGAGACCTGCCTGGCCCTGGGGGACATTGCCCAGACCTGTCTGCTTGGGGAGGTGGGCCGGGAAATCACCCGGGAAGAGGCCCTGTCCATCATTGATAAAAACCAGAAACAGGGTCTGGTGCTTCAACCCTCTAACACGGAAAAACCTGAATTCATCTGCTCCTGCTGCGGCTGTTGTTGCGGCATGCTAAGTCTCCACCAGAAACTGCCAAAGCCCCTTGATTTCTGGGCATCCAATTTCCAGGCAAGGGTGGACACGACCCTTTGTAACGGATGCGGTGTGTGTGAAAAAAGATGTCAGGTTGATGCCATACAGGTGGCTGGGGAGCCGCCACTGGCACAGCTGGATCTAAATGTCTGCCTCGGGTGCGGGGTATGCGTGCCCACCTGCCCCCAAAAGGCCATTTCCCTGGTAAAAAAGGCGAAGGTCACCCGTCCACCAAGGGATCGGGAGAAACTTCATACCATTCTTATGGAAAACCGTAAGGGGACATTGGGTAAGGTGGCATTGGCGGGCAAGTTGCTCAAGGATATGGTGCACACCGGGAGAACTGGATTATTGAAATAAAAAATCAAATTCAACCTTTTGAGCTCTGAGAGCCCATGGATTTTTAAACGGGCTCTCAGGATTTTTATGTGGGGATATTATTGTTCTGGGACATTTGGAATAGAAGGCTTTTCCCGTCATCTTTGTATGTGTCTTTTACCTTTAAAATTTCATCCAGAGCATCAAAGAAAACGTCCACCACATCAGGATCAAAATGTCTGCCACGGCCATCCTGGATAATTTTATAAGATCTTTCAAGGGAAAAAGGTTCTTTGTAAGGTCTTTTGGATGTCAATGCATCAAACACATCTGCAATGGCCACAATACGTCCTGCCAAAGGAATCTTTTTTTGTTCAAGTCCCTGGGGATAGCCACTTCCATCCCATTTTTCATGGTGGGTAAGGGCTATCTCTTCCCCAAGTTTTATGAATCCGGCATCGGTGCCTGCCAAAATTTTGCTGCCATTGATTGTGTGCTGCTTCATGATCTTCCACTCATCTGACGTCAGCTTGCCGGGTTTGAGCAAAATCCGGTCAGGAGTGCCGATTTTCCCTATGTCATGCATGGGGGCAGAATGGAGAATAGATTCAACAAAATCACTATCCAATCCCATCCTGCCAGCCACAATGGCGGAATAATGACTCATTCGAATAATATGTGCGGCGGTGTCCTCGTCTTTGAACTCAGCCGCCATGGAGAGCCTGTGAATGGTATCAAGGGAGGATTTTTTTATGGTTTCAAATGCAGATTTTAACTGCTCGGTTCTCTCCTGGACCTTTTTCTCAAGGATCTGGTTCTGATCAAAAAGGGCAAGGTGAGTACTCACACGCGCCTTGACAATAACCGGGCTCACCGGTTTTGTAATATAATCTACCCCCCCCAATTGAAAGCCTTTTTCCTGGTCTTCATCTTCGGTTTTCGCCGTCACAAATATGATGGGAATTCTTTGGGTGGCAGGATTTCCTTTGAGTTCTTTGCACACCTGATACCCATCCATACCAGGCATATCAATATCCAGCAAGATAAGGTCCGGTGGTTGATCAGATCTTGCAATTTTAAGGGCTTTCATACCATTGATGGAAAATTTGATTTTGTAGGTTTCATTCAAAATGCTGCTAAGTACATCAATATTTTCCGGAGTATCATCCACAATCAGAATTGTATGTTTGGAAAAATCTTTTATTTTCATATGAACTCCTTGATTTTATCAACAATTATACCAAGATTGTGCAGGGCTCCATCGGAATCGTATTTGGCCATGCATTTTTCCAAAGGTCTTAATTCCTCTTTTAACCTTGATCCTTGGGCAAGGGCATTGATCTGATCCAGCTTTTTGAAGGACTCCAGATCGTCATTCTCCAGAAGCGCTTTCAGCTCCTTTAATAATACCTCCACCCGGTGCAGATCAATGGAGTGGGAATCCTGTGCACCGGCATGGGTTTTGATCTTCTCATTATGGATATCCTCCATGGATTTTATCCCGGACATGACAAAATAAAGGCAGTTGGACATCTGCTTCAAGCAGGCCTCAATTTTTGCTGAACTCTCCCTGTTTTTCAGTACGGTTTCAAGGGCTTTGGTCGCCCCGTTCAGTTCCCGGGCACCGATGGTTCCGGAAAGACCTTTTAGCGTATGGACAAGTCGAAGGGCTTGTTGCTGATCATCGGATGCCAGGGCCATGCGGATTTCATGGTCCGCATGGGAGTGGTTTTTATAAAATTTTATCAGCAATCTTTTAAACGTATCCCGTTTATTTCCCAATCGGGAAAGGCCGGAGGACATATCAATGCCAGGAAGATTAGAAGGAAGTTTCTCCCTTTCCTTTTCAAGGTTTACGCTATATTCTCCAGGTGACTTAACCGGTATCCGTTTCCGGACACCAGGCTGAATCCATTTTTTCAGGATATTGAAAAATGTTTCTTTATGAATGGGTTTGCTCACATAGTCATTCATTCCTATTTTAAGCACCTTTTCCTTTACACCACTCATGGCGTCGGCGGTCATGGCGATGATGGGCAGATCCTTATACTTTGCTTTTTTCCGAATTTCTTTGGTGGCGGTGTATCCATCCATCACCGGCATTTGAAGATCCATGAGCACCACATCATATCCTGTATCTGCCGATGGAGAGAAAATTTTTTCCAGAGCCATTTTTCCGTTTTTAGCAATATCCATGGAAAATCCTTCTTCCTGGAGCAGTTCCACTGCTATCTGACTGTTGATTTCGTTATCCTCCACCAAAAGGATACGCGCACCTCTGATGGCATCAAAACCCTGAAATCTTTGTCCTTTGCTGCTTTTTAAACTTATCTGGTTTTCATCAGAGGGCTGTAACGCTTCCACCGTGGCGTCAAAAAGCATAGAATGGGTTACCGGTTTTAAAAGAAAACCATCTATGGTGAGATGTTCAAGCTCTTTCATTATATCCCCACGACCATACCCGGTTACCATTATTATTTTGGGCCGAGGAATGATATCAGGATCATTCTGGAGGCATTTTACAGTTTCAATGCCGTTCATCCCGGGGATCTGCCAGTCCATGAAAACCAGAGCATGGGGCTTTTCACCATTTTGAAAGGATTCTCGGATTTTTGCAAGTGCCCCGTAACCATTGGAGGCCGTCTGAACATGGAAAGAAAACGTTTCGAGATATGCTTTCATTATTTCACAAAAAGTCCTATTGTCATCCACCACTAGGGCCTTAACATTTTTAAAATTTTCTGGCATGACCTGAACGCGTTCTTTCATCCCTTTGCGGCAACCAAAACGTGCCGTAAAAAAGAAAGTGGTTCCCTTTCCAAATTCACTCTCAACATCAAGATTCCCTCCCATCATTCGGACCAGGTCCCTTGTGATCACAAGCCCCAGACCCGTTCCGCCATATTGCCGTGTTGTGGAGGCATCTGCCTGTTCAAAGGGCTTGAATAATTTTGATTGTTCCTGTTTTGTCAAACCTATGCCGGTATCTTTCACACCAAAATAAAGAACAGCCTGATCCGAGGTCAACTCCACCGGTTTAATAAAAAGAACAATTTCTCCTGCGGGGGTGAATTTCACGGAATTTCCCACCAAATTCAGAAGAACCTGTCCCAGACGAAGGGGGTCACCCTGTAGAAACATGGGAACTTCAGGGTCAATGGAAAAAATAAATTCCACCTGTTTTTCAAGAGCTTTTTCCCCAATAAGATTGGATAGGTTGCCCAGTACTTCCCCCAGGTCAAAATCAATGGTCTCCATGTCCAGTTTTCCCGCCTCAATCTTGGAAAAATCAAGAATATCGTTAATAATTCCCAGAAGAGAGCTGGCAGAGGTTTCAATTTTTTTCAAGTAGTCCTTTTGTCTCGGATTCAGTTGGGTCCTCAGTGCCAGATAGGACATTCCGATAATGGCATTCATGGGGGTCCGGATCTCATGGCTCATGTTGGCCAGAAATTGACTTTTGGCCTGATTGGCTGTTTCAGCAGCTTTCATTGCCTTGTGAAGTTCTAATTCCATCTGTTTTCTATGGGTGATGTCATGGTTAAACCCATAGGCCTTGATGGGTCTTCCTGCGTCATCACAGATGATGCGGTATCGAACATAGCCATGACGAATGGTTCCATTGTCACTACGTATGGCCCTATATTCCAGTTCATATTCCAGATTTTTTTCCACCTGAAGGGCTTTTTGGATGTGTTGTTTTAATATCGCTTGATCATCGGGATGGCAGAACCGCTCAAGGAAATGTTTCATGTCCATTGTATCCCCACCCTCTTTTTCACTGGAAGTACCCAACAGCTCCCACATGAGTTGGTTAAAAGTCAGCACACCGCTGTCATAATCCAGTTCCCAATATCCCAGTTGGGCAATGGCTGCTGCCTGGGACAACTGCTCCTCTCTTTTTTCAAGGGCTTTTTGTATCTTGCGACTTTTGGTAATATCCTCTTTTATAGCAACAAAATGGGTAATCTTTTGATCCTCATCCTGGATGGGAGATATGGATGCAGATTCCCAGTATATTTCGCCGTTTTTCTTTTTGTTGCAAAACTCCCCCCGCCATTCCCGGCCCCCTTTGATGGTTTTCCACAATGTTTCATAAAAATTTCGGGGTTGGTGACCTGCATTCAATATTCTGGGATTTTCACCAATGGCTTCCCGGGACGAGTAACCGGTCACTTCACAAAATTTAGGATTTACATATTCGATGATTCCCTCTGCATTGGTGATGACAACGGATGAAGGACTTGACATCACAGCCCGGGACAGCTTTCTCAGACGCTCTTCGGCAAGACATCTATCCCAGATATGCCCCATCTGCTGAACAAGGGTTTCAACAAAAGGCATAATGGATTTAATGTTGGATTCATTCCTTTTTTTATCAAAGTGCATGGTGAATGTTCCGACACAAATTTTTCCGGTAAACACAGGAAAAACTGCACAACTGCCAATATTGTATTGTTTCGCAAAAAGTTCGCAACCGGCAAAGGGAGAAAGCCCCCTCACATCCAAGGTGACAAAAGGTTCACCGGATAGCATCACTTTTTTCTGGCAGCCCATTCTTTTTTTTTCTATTTGAGCCTGCAACACATCACCGGGATATCCGTAACCTGCCAGAATTTTTACCCGATCAGCCTCTCCGCGGACACCCACCCAGGCATCTGTCAGATCCAGGTTCTCAACAGCCGCACGACAGGCCATACCCGCCATCTCTTCGATGGTTCGACAGGCTGAAAGATCCTGACCTGCTTTTTGAAAATTTATGGCCCATTCTGCACGTCTGGCCAGGTCTTCTTCGGCTTTTTTAAGTTCTGTGATATCCATGAGCGAAATAACAACCCGGGCCTCGGGGTGGTCCGGAATTGTATTTACCCCCATTGAAAACCAGCGCATGGCTCCATTACTGAAGCTGGCATAGGTCATCACAAAACTATCTCGCTGTTTTGTCAGGACCTGGTCAATTCCCTTATGCCCTCTGGCGGCATTGTCCTTTGATGCATGGAACGTGGGCAGACAGGTGCTGTCATAATAGTGTCCACCAATGTTATCTTCAGGAGATTTAAACCCACTTTTCCGTCCAAGGTTCAGCCAGGATTCATTAACCATTAAAAGATTACCCCGCCTGTCCAAAACGGCAATTTGTGAAGTCAGGGTGTCAAGGGTTGATTGCAACAGGGCCTCTGAATCCCGTAGCTCTTTGGTACGCTCCTCGGCCAGGCGTTCCCAGTCGTCGCGGGCTTTTTTCAGGGAACGGGTCACCCGTTCTCCACTCCAGATAACAAAACCAGATAAAAAGGCAGTCAAAAAGATAGTCAACCCTAAAATACTCAGAACTATCCAGCGATTTATGTAATAAGTGGACAGAACTTCATGCTCATCAATTTCCGTTGCAAGTCCCACATTGAGCAGATCATCCCATGTCCAGGCACCCAAAACCCTTACTCCCCGGTAATCACGATAGCCTGTAGTATTAATTCCAGAATTGCCGGATAGAGCAGATGCGGACATGAGGGTCAGCGGTTGCCGTTCAGGAGGTTGTGAGGGCCGGAGGCCCTTGAGGATATTGGCACCGGGATCACTGATCCGCATGTGCAGAACAGAGGGGACTCCTTTGGCCAGAACTCCTGCGGCCACGAGTTCTTCTTCAAAACGACTTTGGGACAAAAGTATACCATGTCGATCAAAGGCATAGGTTTCCCCGGATACCCCTATGCGACTCACTTGGAGTAACTTAACAAACGTATTTGTGGAATCCAAACCCATGATCAGCACCGCTATGATTTCACTATTTTCCCCCTCAAGAGGTATCGCTATATGTATTTTGTTTATAAATAGATCTCCCATTGATAGTCTTTTATAAAAAGTAGGTGGTAGAAAAACTGTTTCTCCTGAAAATGCTCTGTGTATTAATTTTGGATATGCGTCGACCATCTCATTTTTTAATCCGAGGATTTCATCCTGAGCAGCAGCAATATTAACATATTGCTTTGAAATAACACAAAAGTCAAAAAACCTCTCCTGGTAGATCTTTTTTTGAAAAAGGGAGCGAAGGTCATTGAGGTAGACACTGGATGCCAGGGATTTTTGTGTCGGGGAAATCGTCAACTGCATTTTTACCGCCTTGATTAGAATAGGCTCGTCTGAATACTCTTGAATGTGTTCTTCCAAGTGGTGAACCCATACCCTTAAGGCTTCCTGGGTTGTTTTAAGAATCGTGGAAATCGACTCTCCTGCGGCTTTGCGCATTTGAAGTTCCATACTTTTGATGCCAAATCCAGTGTAAATCACTATGGCTGCCACAAAAAGTGAGGCAATGATCAGACCGGCTGTTTTTGAACGGATGGTTTGAAGTCCAAAGGGAAGTTTATCGTCGGCAAGTACCATTAACCACCAGACCGTAGCCGTGCTTAACAAGACGATACCCATTACCAGGCCCAGCATGATCATGTGTTCACCCATTCCGGGGGGCAATACAGATAGCTGATCCTGGCCGTCAATTTCTTTTTTCTTTTTATTTACTCGAAATATTAGATTCATAACATTTGTACATAAGTAGGTCAAATGGAGGAAGAACAAGCTCCCAAGCTGGTTGATTTCGGGGAGGCTTGTTCATCTGCGG
>CAKZLA010000086.1 GCA_937124525.1 uncultured Desulfobacterium sp. | reverse complement strand
CAGCTATAAATGCACCTATGCCGGCAATACCCTGCTGCTGAAAAAAGGGAACCACAGGTTTGCCGTGGACAAGGCTGTTTATGAGGGGCAAGGGAAGGAATTGAGCGAGCATATGTTCATCACCGGCATCGACGGGCCCGGGGGAAGGGTGACCTGGTGCGCCGGAGCCGCTCCCAGCGAGTGTGGGAAAACCACCACCGCCATGGCCGGGAACCATTTCGTCGGTGATGATCTGGCCCAGATGTGGATTGCCAAAGACGGATCCGTTCGTTCCATTAATCCGGAATGCGGTATCTTTGGCATACTTCAGGATGTGAACTGGGAGGGTGACCCCCAGCTCATGGAAAATTTGCGAAAATCCGGCACTGAAGTGATATGGACTAATGTGCTGGTGGATGAAGATAAAAAACCCCATTGGGTGGGTAACGGAGAGCCCTCGCCGGAAAAGGGATTCAACTTCCAGGGAGAATGGTACAAAGGCATGACCGATGCCCATGGCAAGCCCGTGCCCATTTCCCATGCCAATTCCAGGTGTACCCTTGCTGCAACGGCATTGGATAATTATTCCCGGGAATCGGAAAATCCGGATGGGGTGGAAACCAGGATGATCACCTACAGTGGTCGGGACAGTGATACCATGCCCCCGGTGTGGGTGGCTAAAAATGAGGAGCACGGTGTGGTGCTGGGGGCCTGTATTGTCTCTGCAGCCACGGCAACGGAGTTAGGGGTCACGGGTGTCCGGCGGGCCCCCTGGGCCAATGCCGCCTTTATTCCCGGAGCGTTGGGAGATTATATGGATGCCCAGTTTAAATTTTTTGGCAACCCTGCCATTGCAACAGATAAGAAACCTGTCATGGCGGGCCTCAATTATTTTTTGACCGACGGGGCAAGGGGGGGGGATTCCAAAAAACTGCTGGGGGAAAAAAGAGATGTAAAGGTTTGGCTCTCCTGGCTGGAACGGTATGCCCATCGAGAAGTCAAAAGAATTGAAACCCCCATTGGTCATCTGCCCCTGTACGAGGATCTGAAAGGCCTTTTCATGGAGGTCATTGGAAAGGAATACCCCCATGAGCTATACATTAAGCAGTTTTCCCTGTACGTTGATAATATCATTGAACGGTTAGAATTTCAGATTGATGCCTATTCCAAAGAAAAAAATATTCCTGACACCTTATTTAAGGTTCTCCATGGTCAGAAGGAAGAACTTATGATATTAAGACAGAAGAAAGGGACGATTGTGGCTCCCGGAGATATGGCAGACTGATGTGGGTCAAGGTCGGGGCCTGATCTGATTTTTTCCATGTGGTGGTGAAGGCGGTTCTGGTTCTAACTTCCAATGTTTGGAATAATAGATATATTGTGGGGATGAAGCACCTGAAAAAGGGGTTTCATCCCCATCTCTTTTAACTTTAATTTTTTATTATGAAACCACAGGTGATTGCAAATGGTAAGAATTGAGACAAGTATGGGTGAAATTGTTGTGGAGCTGGACACTGAAAAGGCACCTAAAAGTGCGGAAAATTTTTTATCCTACGTGACATCCGGCCATTATGACGGTACCATCTTTCATAGGGTGATTGATGGATTCATGGTCCAGGGCGGCGGCATGACCGAAGATATGAAAGAGAAAGCCACCGAGGCACCCATTGAAAACGAAGCAGATAATGGACTTTCCAACGATGCTTACACCCTTGCCATGGCCCGGACCATGGACCCCCATAGTGCAACGGCACAGTTTTTTATCAATGTAAAGAAAAATGATTTTTTGAACCATACAGCCAAAACTCCCCAGGGATGGGGCTATGCTGTTTTTGGCAAGGTCACCAAAGGCCATGGTGTGATTAACAAGATGAAAGGCGTAGCCACGGGTAACAAGGGAGGACAGCAGGATGTCCCCATAGAAACCATTACCATCATCAAGGCTGAGGTGGTGGAAGCTTAATTCTGGCTTGTTTCTTTCAAATTTTGTTGTGGGCAGATCACGGAAAATCACCTTGGTCTGCCCATGGCGGTTATTGGATACTGCATTTTTCAACAGACCTCATGCGTTTGACGATGGCCTTCGCATAAAGGTAAAGCTCAGCAAAAACGCCAATAAGATAATCCTTCCATCCAATCGCACAAACCACACAATCCATCCTTATGCCTGACAAGGCTTTGAACTGATTTAATCTATGCCAGGTGAATGTGATTTATAATATGTTTTTTTGTTTATTTTATGATAAGCAATGATTGACTTAAACTTGTTTTCAAAAAGGACTTTTCTTTCTTGTGCTCACTGGGAAAGTTTGCTACATGCTCATCTTTGATGTCTGTGAAATGTGAGATTTTAATATAAAGAGACTTTGAACACGGGTCGATTTTAAAAAAACGATTCCCTACAACAATAATTAAATAAAATTGAATGGGTGATAAAATTTTACCTTGATTTTATGACTCTTATCTGGTTATGATCATTTACTAAAAACGTGCTGTGCATCGTTGGAAAATTTAAAATTAAATAATGCGCTTTATTTAATATATTGAGCAAAATTTTGATTGCAGGAGGTGAAAATGTTTAAAATTGTCCATCGGGAAGAGATGGCCCAGGGCACCATCGTTCTAAATGAGATCGAGGCGCCCCGCATTGCCGGCAAAGCAAAACCCGGCCAGTTTGTGATTCTTCAGGCCAATGAAACCGGAGAACGGATTCCATTGACCATGGCAGATGTGGACCCTGAAAAGGGTACCATTACCATTATTTATATGATCGTTGGAAAATCCACCTCTCTTTTTGGGAGCATGGCCGTGGGTCAGGAATATTATGCAGTCATCGGACCTCTGGGAAAAGCCACCCACCTTGAAAAAAAGGGGAAAGTGGTGTGTGTGGGCGGCGGTACCGGCATTGCCGTGCTTCATCCCATTACACGTGGACTCAAAGAGGTGGGCAATGAAGTGATCACCATCCTGGGTTCCCGGAATAAAGATCTGTTGATCCTGGAAGACAAGATGGCAAAAGTTTCTGACACCCTTCACATCTGCACAGATGACGGTTCCCAGGGACATCATGGATTTGTTACGGACGTACTAAAAGATGTCCTGGCAAAAGAAGATATCAGCCTTGTTGTGGCCATTGGGCCGGTTCCCATGATGAAATTTGTCTCCATGATTACCAAAGAAAAAAATGTTGAAACCCTTGTCAGCCTGAACCCCATCATGGTGGATGGTACCGGCATGTGCGGTGGTTGTCGGGTAAGTGTGGGTGGTGAGACCAAATTTGCGTGTGTTGACGGCCCTGAGTTTGATGGCCACAACGTGGACTACGATGAGCTGTCCAAACGTCTCCAGGCATATCAGTCCGAAGAAAAACTCAGCATGGACCTATGCCAGTGTAAATAAATTCCTTACTGGAGCTTGATGATCAAGGTTCTCAGGCTGGTTTTAAGATAATGGAAGTCTAACATTTTCTGGATATCCATATAAAGCGTGATCATTGAGTGTGCTGGAATTTTAATTTTTTGTTATGGCAAATGATTTTGGCATGGCTGTGGAGACTGGCTTGCAAATGCTGGATGCCGGGAAATGAAACGGCTTGTGTTAATGTAGGATACCCAAATTTTTTGTCGAATTTATGATTTTATGCCCGCCGGGGCATGGGGTTTTATCTGGAGGATGTAATGGCAGAAAAGAAAGTCAAAAAAGAAAAAACACCACGGGTTAAAATGCCTGAACAGGCACCCGATGTACGAAATAGAAATTTTCAAGAGGTTCCCCTGGGATTGACACCGGAAATGGCACAGATGGAAGCCGCCCGCTGCCTGCAGTGCAAAAAACCTGCATGTGTGGAAGGCTGCCCTGTATCTGTTAATATCCCCGGCTTTATCCGTAAAATTGTGGATGGTGATTTTGCCGGTGCTGCCGGTACTTTATGGGAAAAGAATGCCCTGCCAGCGGTGTGTGGCCGGGTGTGCCCCCAGGAAATCCAGTGCGAAGGCCGCTGCATTGTGGGTAAGAAAGGTCAACCGGTTGCCATTGGGTATCTTGAGCGCTTTGCAGCGGACTATGCCAGAGAAAGCGGTGAAGCCGCACTTCCCGTTGTGGCGGAAAAAACCGGCAAAAAGGTTGCCGTGGTGGGATCAGGCCCCTCAGGGCTAACCGTGGCAGGAGACCTTATTCTCAAGGGACACGATGTCACCATATTTGAAGCCTTCCATAAAACCGGTGGCGTACTGGTGTATGGTATTCCTGAATTTCGGCTGCCCAAGGATATTGTGGGCTCAGAAGTGTCCACCCTGGAACAACTTGGGGTAAAAATTGAGACCAACAATGTGGTGGGGACCACTGTAACCGTTGACGAATTGATAGAAGAGGGATATGATGCCGTTTATGTCGGTGTTGGTGCAGGACTGCCCCGTTTCATGAACCTGCCGGGGGAAAATCTCATTGGTGTTTTTTCCGCAAATGAGTATCTCACCCGGACCAATCTCATGAAGGCATACCTTTTTCCTGAGTATGACACCCCCGTTGCCAAGGGTAAAAATGTGGTGGTTCTGGGGGCAGGAAACGTTGCCATGGATTCGGCAAGAACGGCCATGCGGCTGGGCGCGGATTCTGTAAAAATAGTTTATAGGCGATCCCGGGAAGAAATGCCTGCCAGGGCCGAAGAGCTGCATCACGCAGAGGAAGAGGGTATTGAGTTTGTGCTGCTCACCAATCCTGTTCAGTTTTTTGGAGATGACAACGGACGTCTCACCGGCATGGAGTGTCTGAAAATGGAGCTGGGTGAGCCTGATGCATCGGGGCGTCGACGTCCTCTGCCCATTGAAGGGTCCGAATATAAAGTAGATTGTGATCTTGTGGTGGTCTCCGTGGGGGCCAAGGCCAACCCGCTGTTGACCAACGCCACGCCAGAGATTGGTCTCAACCCCTGGGGCAATATTATTGCAGATCCTGCAACGGGTAAAACCACCAAAAAAGGGGTCTGGGCCGGTGGTGACATCGTCACGGGTATGGCAACGGTTATTCTTGCCATGGGAGCCGGTCGTGAAGCGGCTGACTCCATCCATGATTATCTGACATTGGGCTGGTGATTTTATCTGAATTGTGCTATAGTTTACTAACCTAATAAAAGACTCAGGAGCTTGCATATATAAAAAATTTAAGATTTTTTTGAAAGGGAATTAAGAGCCGCAAATAGATCCTATTTGTAAGACTTGCCGTCCGGCTCTTTTCCCTTTCTGCTTTTTAAATGTTGGGAAATTGTGGATAAGCTCAGGTTTGCGTTATTGGTTTTATGTCTGTCTTAGCATCAATCGTGATCAATAACGCCAATAAGACAAGCCTGATTTTGTTCTCCCAAAAATATAAGCTCCAAAGACTTTATCCCTCAGAATACAGAGATATTCCAGCTATTTATCAATGCAATTTGATAAATACCTTGTGATCCACCAGTGACAATGAGTAAATATACCCTTTAATAAATTTTTGATCCCCGAAAATACTCACCAGACGAATTCCCCCGTCTTCCGGAATGACCGTGTCCACGGCCTCCATGAGCATGCGCTCGCTCTCTTCTTCCATAAGATAAGCTGTTGCTTCACACATATCGTTTACTCCTTAAAATTTGGTTGAAAATCGTTCTCATACCTGTCAATGAGATCATCAACAAGCTGGGGCAGGGGCGTGGATGACAACCCCACAATGGCCATATTTTCTTGGGTCAGGGGCAGCAGCAGCTTTTTTGCCGGAGACTGGGCAATGGCCTCTGCCATCT
This sequence comes from uncultured Desulfobacterium sp., assembly GCA_937124525.1. The sequence continues at coordinate 6,439 of CAKZLA010000086.1, read as the reverse complement.
CCAGTGTGAGTTCCCCCATCATGGCATGGGGCATAATGATTCCCACCGTTCCAATGATAAAGTCAGCCCCCTTCACCGTCTGAACAATGGCATTGATACCCGAAGCCCCCCGGTTGGCCCGGGATTTGAGCATCTGGGCCGTGGCAATGGCATTGGTACCCAGGGCCATCACCTCAATCCCTTCTCCAAATCGATCCTTGAGCTTGCGGATGATGGTGGAACCGATGCCGCCTCCCTGTCCGTCAATTACACATATTCTGATTAATTTGTCTGATTTCATAGGTTTTCTATTAGCTTTGTCCATGGTTAATGTCAAGGTATGAAACATGAATTGTAAATTTACTCTTTTTCCGCAACTCTTTTTAACTACTGCGGCACTTTAACTTTCAACCAGTTTCGGGGGGATCAGGTGTCATGCCACAAACTTTTAACACAGGTGCCCTCTCCGGCATGACTTTTAATCAATATTATTCCCAGTATAATAGTCAAATCGTTCCAGGGCAAGTATCAAAGAGACCCTGGCAATGGCCAGATCCCCCAATGCCCCCACAAGATCGTTTTGAACTTCATTGAGCCTCACCAGGGATGCTTGGCCGGCGGCATACTCTTTTTCCACAAGATCTCTCATTTTTTCCATAAGCGCTGTATTTTCCCTTTGAAGGGCCAGTTGCCGTCGGGTGGTGCTAATATCATCGGCAGCGGATTTTATATCTGACATAGCCGTGAGTTTTGAAGATTCCAGATTCTTTTCCAGCTCTTTTTTTGCGGATCTGGCTTCCCTGACACTGGATTTTGTGGCCCCTCCGGAAAAGAGCTCAAAATTCACGGTAATCCCCATGGCAGCGCCCATGTTATCTGTGTCCCCCATGTCTTTGAATTCCTCGCCGGAACTGAGGCCGTAGGTGCCGGTGAGGGCCACAGTGGGGTAATAGCCCGATGCGGCCACGTTGATCCGGGCATCGGCAGCCTTCACAGCGTATTCGGCCTGTATAAGGTCCGGTCTCTGGGCAAGAAAATGGTCCAGGGTTCCATCCACCCCCTTGTCTTGCTCATTGTCCCCTGTCCCTAAGGATATGGCCTGGATATCCAGGGGGCCGATGTCCATGTTGTCGGGAAACCGGGCGTTGGGATATCCCATGAGAGCTGCCAGACCATGGCAGGACTCTTTTAAATCCTGTTGGGAACTCATGAGAAACGTCTTTGCGGTATTGACCTTGGTTTTAAAATTCAAAAGATCACTCAAGGAGCCAGTTCCTGATTTTTCCCTGGCAAGGGCTTCCTTTTTCTGGTGCTGGTTAAATGCCATGTCTGATTCAGCAATTTTAACGTTTTCCCTTGCCAGTTGTATATTGAGAAAACTCTGGGCCACGGACCAGGCCAGAAGTCTTTGGGCATCCTGTTGGTTTGCCTGACTCATTTTTTCACCATAGGTAGCTGCCAGGGTGGTATATTTTCTTAAGAATCCATCAAATAGAAGCTGGGTGGCAGATATTTTATTGGTGAACAGATGTTCATTATAAACTGATGTGGACGTATTGGTGTTTTCTGTATAATTCCAAGTAGATGTGGTGGACAGGGTGGGCAGATACGCTGCCCGGGCCTGGACAATGGCTTCCTGGGCCTGGACCACCCGTTCCCTGGCTGCGGCAAGGCTTGGATTATTTTCCAGGGCGATTTGTTTTGCCATTGCCAGGCTGATTCGTCGAATCCGGGTTTGTTGATTTTTCGGCGCATCCCCCCCGGGAGATGAAGAGCCCGGATCATTAATCATAGGGCCGGGTTTATCTGTTATTTGGTGATTTTTTATGGCATCCGGGGTGGCGGTGGAGATGATGGTGTCTTTTGGGATTTCCTCTTTGGCCAAACCCACGCCGCTCTGGCTGACGCTGGATATAAGGAGCGTCATCAGCACCCAGGGTGCAATGGTTTTCAGATATTTGAATTTCATCAATTTTCTCCGTTTGCAATCACCACGGCCTGGTGGCTGGGGTTTGGATTAATACCACGTTTGAAGGCTAATTACAGGACCTTTCGGGCCATATCTGTCCGGCCTGCCACCGAGTATATGCATATTTTTTCAAACCTGAAAACCAGGTGCTGTAAGTATCTGTTAATTTTTATTGTTTTTTTCCATGATGTTAAAACAGCTCCTTTTCAATGGTTTGTAAGGAGTCTATATGAACGAGCATGAATCCAGAATGAAAAAAGCGTGAAAAAAATGTGAAATTTGAGCATCCTTCTACAGTTCGTCCACTCCTGCAGGGATCAGACACACAAAAACCAGGGGATAATCTCCCACTGTTCGGATCTGGTGATCTTGGTTTCCCGGTATCAGAACAGCCGTACCCGGGGAGACCCGGTTCCACTCACCCCCAAGAAAAACCTCACCCTCACCCGAATGAAAAAAAATTTCATGCTCCCACTCATGGGAATGACGGGGTGTGTGCCCTTCCTTTTCAAGTTCAAAGACCCGCATGCAAAAATTTTGTGCCCCATCGGCCTTTCCGATGACCACTCGGCCCGCAACTCCCTTGGCTACGCCATTATCAAATTTTGTGGGTTTAATGTCTTTGTAATGTGCTATTTTCATTTGTTTTTCTCCATAATCTTGGCATTGATTGTTTTTAGAAAATATACTCCAAAAAATGCAAAATACTTTTGGTAGTATATATCCGAGCTTTTCTCAAAATTGGATTATACATGAAATTTCCCGGTAGGGCAAAAATACCCCCTGACGTTTCCGTTCCGGGCAGGCCAGTTGCTTTGGGGTGATATGGAGGATGTTAAAAAATGGCATGTAAATTGCTTTGTAAATAATTAAGGTTTGTCGAAACAGAAACATTAAAATCGGAGGAATGTAACATGAAAAAAATAGATAAAATATTGGTTTGCCTTGATCTGTCCGATTATTCTGCATCCACCCTGGAAGGTGCTGTAACCATTGCTGGCAATACCGATGCACAGATTCACATTATCAATGTCCTGAACCGCAGGGATGTCAGCGCAGCCACCATGATTCCCCCATATTATACGGGAACCATTGATGTGCCAAAGTTCGTAAAAGAGACCACAGAAAAACGGGAAAAGGAGATTAAAAAAATCATTGCAGATAATTTTCCTGAGTTTCCCCCCCCCATGATCATACATATGACAATGGGAACTCCCTTTGAAGAGATCCTTCACACAGCAGAAGAAGAGAAGGTCGATTTGATTGTCATGGGCAATAAGGGGAGGAGTAATCTTTCAAGAACATTGTTTGGGTCCCAGGCTGAAAAGGTATTTAGACATTCTCACATACCTGTTTTCAGTATCAGGAACAAGCCCCATGAAAGGTGAACAGTAGATCCCATTAAGAGGGATACATTCCCATTTTTCCGGTCGGAAGGTTAACTAACAAGGGGTCAGGCTTGCGATATTGGCATTATCAGTGGTTTTAAAGTTTGAACGGGCTGGGGTCGATAACGCCAATAAAACAAGCCTGATCCCATTGGCCCATCAATTATGATGACTGGCCGATGTTATGAGCAGCCCCAGATCTCATGACCAACGAGATAATAAATTGTTTTCCAATATGTAAAAAAAACTGACAGGTACTGATTCTGCGTCCTTAAAATAGTAAATGCCTTGAAAAATGGGGATGGCCTTCAGTACCCATGTCATTATTTTGAAAATGAAAGCTGCAAAAAATTACTAAAATATCAAATTGTTTTAGCATGTTAGCGTAGGTCAACACTTGTAGACTTATCTGGATTAAAATACGGTGTGAAATTTTTCAGTTTATCTGAGTCGATGATTTGATTTTTTTTTTCAATCAGGTTAGTATCCACTTTGATGCGCCCCTTTTTTTTGTACGTATAGGGGAGAATTATATATATTGTACATAGGCGTTGTCGAGATATATGCAATATATTTCAGGATAGTATGATTTGATAGATCAATGACTTCAGTTCAGAGAATTGGGTCGTAATGAGAACTTACGTTTCACGAGAAAGACATAATTGATATATATGGTTAGGCCCGTAATTAAAATCAATTCCTTTGATATTCATGTAAACGGACATCGTTTGTTTGTAAGGCAATTTTATCATGGAATTGATGAGAATGGAAAAATGTCAGCGTCTCGGCCCGTTGTGGTCATGCTCCATGAAGCCCTTGGCTGCGTTTCGATGTTGCGAGATGTCCCCGAAAAAATTGCCAGGTTGACGGGTTGTGATGTTATGGCATACGATCGCCTTGGCCATGGTAAATCAGATCGTTTGCCCGATTCTCATATCCATGAGAGCTACATGTTTGATGAATCCTGGAAATCACTTCCCGATGTGTTGGATAGGTGTGGTATTCAGCAAGCCGTGTTGTGGGGGCACAGCGATGGTGGTACCATGGCCCTTTTGTTTGCGGCACGCTTTCCCAATCGTGTGACAGGCGTGATAACCGAGGCTGCCCATGTTTATGTGGATCCGTTGACAATTAAAGGAATTAAAGCGACGGTTAATTCCTGGAAAGAAACCGATCTGAGAAAAAAACTGGAAAGACATCATGGCACAAATATTGATGAAATTTTCAAGCGCTGGGCAAAAATATGGCTTGCAGAGTCATTTTTTTCATGGAATATTGAATCATACCTTGATGATATCAAAACACCTGTTTTGGTGCTTCAGGGGGAAGTTGATCAGTATGGCCTTCCTGGACAGATGTATTCCATAGCAGAAAAAGTGACCGGTGAGTCAAAAATGATGTTAATTCCCCATTGTGGTCATGCACCTCACCTCCAGGCTTTTGGAATTGTTGCACAGGAAATAGTTGATTTCGTAGTGAAATATTGCATATACCCATCCTTGATTCAATCATTCAATACCACACCCAGATTATTGATATAAACTTGACTTATCACTACTACTGTTGCAGCCATATGAAGGATGCCAGGAATAATACAGAACAAGGTAAATTGATGACAAAATTAACAAAACGTAAACTACAGGCAATTGAAACTAAAAATAGAATTTATGAAACCGGTGTGGAATTAATGGAATTGAAAGGTTTTGAAAATATTACCATTGATGAAATCAGTAAAAAAGCCGGGGTTTCTGTGGGTGCTTTTTATCATTATTTTAAATCCAAGGAAGACATCCTATATAAGTTATTTGAAAATGCGGATGAATTTATGGAAACCAAATCCATTGATACGCTTGAAGGAACCACAGCAACTATCAAAATACAGTCTTTTTTTGAGTATCTGGCTAAGCTTTATATTCATTACGGCATAGATGTTCTTAAGGCGCTGTATAAAACCCAAACAAAACTTTTTCTTTGCAAAACCTCGGTTCGTTTTGTCATGTTGCACAATATTGTCAGTCTGGGCATTGAACAAGGAGAACTTGATCCTGATTTTTCTGCCGATGAGACCACTAAATTTCTTTTCACGGGAGCCAGAGGCGTTGCACTTAATTGGTGCTTTGATAACGGTAAATTTGACCTGGTTAACGCAATGAACGAATATATGCAGCGTTTACTGAGGACAATTGTCATTTGAAATTGGGGCGTCTAAATCCGCCACGTTTGGAAACACCTTCGCCAAATCCAAAACAGATTTGAAATCTAACAATTAAAATCAGAGCGAGAAAACTTTAGTTGTCGTTTCCCCCTGTGTCAGTGAGGATCGAAATTAGAAGCAATCCCTAAAAACAATCTAAAATCATCATTCTTGTTTTACATACATACTGCAATAAGCTTTCCATCAGGATTATGTGCTTTTCCTTCCAATACTAATTGCGTTTTTGTTTTTAAAACCAAAAAGACCTCTACAATTAATTCTTTGTCTGTTACATATCCGTGGGCCTGATAAAAGAAATATTAAGTTCCAGCGTTGTGCAGAATTTTTTTGATATTTCATAAGAAAATGATCCAAACGTATTGTCAAAAGTGGCGACAATCATGCCCCCGAACATCTTCCTTGCCGGATTGTCATATTTTTCCATGATGGGAAAAGAGATTTTCATGGATTTGTTTTCATGATATTCAAGGAGTTTCCCCTGCATTTCCTTAAAAATTTTAGGGGGGTTTCAAAATTATCTGCTTCAAGATGCATCGTTTCCATTCATCGCTCTCCAAGTTAGGCTATTATTGGCCTTGAGTCAGGCCTTTCTTAAATTTTGCTCATAGGGGATTCTGGCAAATCCATTGTCCTACCTACGTTAGGAAATAACCCCAAATTTCAAATGTATGGGACCTCGCTTTTTATAATCGTGGGGCAGAACCCCGTTATCGTATATCTACATATCAATTAATTCAATTTGTATGAAAAAAATAATTATTTATGGGAGAGTATCCAAAGATAGTCCTGTGTTGATTGATGCAATATTGGAGCTTGGTCATAACGTCGGCCATTTTGTGATGTAATTTTAACATTAAGAATCAAACCCTGTCATTACAGTGGTTTGCG
>CAKZLA010000085.1 GCA_937124525.1 uncultured Desulfobacterium sp. | reverse complement strand
AAAGCAGAAAGAACAAGAAGCCAATATGGTCCGAGTGGCCCATGAACTTGAAAAAATAGCCATTGCATTAAGGCAAAACGAAAAAAAAGAATACTCCCAGTTACGCACACAAAATGCAAGCGAGGCAGACCTAAACGACAAATTGGACAAAGCTGATGCTGCCAACCGGATGATCAAGTGGATGCTTGAATGCAGGCAGGATGAGAAAAACTTCATCCTGCGCAACGATATAGTATCGTCTCAACAGGTAATAAAAAACATGGAGAACATCATCAACCAGGCAAATACTTTTAAAAACCATTTCAATAAAAAAGAAAACAGGGAAATGGTCGAGCAGATTATTGTTAATGCCGAGAAGTACCAAGAGGCATTTCTCACGTACAATGAACTGAACGACGGGCTCAACAAAAATTTAGAAAAAATGGTGGCTGCAGCAAGATCGGTGGAGAATACTTGTGCCGATGCAAGGACTGACCAGAAGGCCAAAATGTTAAATGAGATGATCTTGGCAATCAATCTGATGGTAGGCGGCACAATTGCCATCATTGTTTTAGGAATATTTATTTCATATATCATCATCAGAGCCATCACGATTCCCATCGCCAGGATCACTGTTATTGCAAAAGAGATCTCCAATGGCGACCTTGGCCATAAGGTGGAAATTGTACAAAAGGATGAAATCGGACAACTGGCAGATGCTTTCAGGAACATGAAAAAAAGCATGCAAACGCAGGCTGAAGTGGCCCAAAAGATATCCCAAGGCGATTTGAATATTAAAGTGGTACCTAAATCAACAAAGGATGTGCTGGGCAATGCCCTGGTCGCCATGATCAAAAATCTTCAGGAACAGGCTGAAGTGGCCCAAAAGATATCCCAGGGCAATTTGAATATTGAAGTAATACCCAAATCAGCAAAGGATGTGCTGGGCAACGCCCTGGCTGCCATGACCAGGAATCTTCAGGAACAGACCGGCGCATTAAAGGAAGCAGTTAATGTCCTTTCCTCTTCCACCTCTGAAATTGCCACCACAGTCACCCAGCTTGCCGCCAGTGTATCGGAGACGGCAACATCGGCCAATGAAACCACCACCACAGTGGAGGAGGTAAGACAGACTGCGGATCTCACCAGTAAAAAGTCAAAGGCCGTTTCCGAGGGCGCACAAAAGGCCCAGCAAATATCAATTGACGGCAAAAAGGCCACGGATAAAACCATTGACGGAATGGGCCGGATAAAAATCCAGATGGCCTCCATTGCCGAGTCCATTGTAATTTTGAGCGAGCAGAGCCAGGCCATCGGGGAGATTATCGCCACGGTGGACGACATTGCCGAACAGACAAACCTGCTGGCGGTTAATGCCTCCATTGAGGCGGTTAAGGCAGGCGAGATGGGCAAGGGCTTTTCCGTGGTGGCCCAGGAAATCAAAGATCTGGCAAAACAATCCAAGCAGGGCACAAAAAGGGTGCGTGTCATACTTAATGAGATTCAAAGGGCCACCGGAAAAGCGGTCATGGTAACCGAAGAGGGAAGCAAGACGGTTGAAGCGGGAGTGAAGCAGGCCAAGCAGTCAGGGGAGGCAATCTCAACCCTGACCGGTAGTATTACCGAAGCAGTTCAGTCAGCAATTCAGATCGCGGCGTCGAGCCAGCAGCAATTGGTGGGGATGGACCAGGTAGGAACGATAATGATGGACATCAAAGAGGCCTGCTCCCAAAACGACATCGGCACCAGGCAGCTTGAAACAGCAGTCCAGAACCTGAGCGAGCTTGGCCAGAAACTCAAGCAGGTAATGGAATGGTATAAAGTTAACGCATGAGACGGGGAAACCCCATGAACAATGTTGATCTGCTGAAAAAACTTCAGGTAGCATTTAAAATAGAAGCGGAAGAACGCCTGAGGAACCTGAGTTCCGACCTGATCAAGCTCGAAAAAAGTCCTGCCGGTGAAGCCTGGGATGAAGTGATTGAATCCATGTTCCGACAGGCTCACAGCCTGAAAGGTGCCTCCCGCTCGGCCAGTCTGCCGGACATAGAAAAAATCACAAAAGCCCTTGAGGATATCTTTTCAGCATTGAAAAGAAAAAAAATAAAAATCTTACCTGAAATGATGGATGTGCTTCATCATGCCACCGACACATTGGCCGATTTTGCCAGCACACTTGGCAGCAAAAGCCCAAGGGTTAATAAGAATCAGGCCATGAAAATTGTGGAACAAATCAATGCGCTGAGTTCAGGGAAAAGCGTGGGCAAAACTAAACCTGTTGAAAAGGAATCCGAGCCTGCCAAAGAGGCTGTTTCAACCATGGAAATGGAAGAGATCCATAAAGAAGAGATCCCTTCCCTCCAGGAATCCACCGAAAGAACCTTAGAGAAACCGGACCGCCCCAAAGACAAGACGCAAACGGTAAGGGTCTCATTGAAAAAGCTGGATCTGCTCATGCTGCAAGCCGAGGAAATGCTCCAGGCGAAACTTCTGGTAAATCAACACAAAAGCGAACTTCAAAACCTCATTGAAATGCTGGAGTTATGGAAGAAGGACTGGGCTAAGGTTGCAGATACTACGCGTGTTTTAACACAGATTATTAAAAAGGATTGGGAATCGGAAAACCGGGAAAAATCAGCTCTGAACTCTGCATCCAAGCTGATGGAGCTTGTCGAATCCAACCAAAACCAGTCCAGAATATTTGAAACCAGACTCTTTTCCCTTGTTAGGTCAGCGCATCAGGATAAGCGGCTGATAAGTGAGCTGGTGGACAGGCTACTCAAAGACATGAAAGATGTGTTGATGCTGCCCTTCTCAATTTTTCTTGAAATTATTCCCAAAATAGTGCGGGACCTTTCCAGGGATCAAAACAAGAACGTCAAGGTATCAATGGAGGGAGGAGAGATTGAAATTGACAGGAAAATCCTGGAGGAAATGAAAGACCCGCTCATACATTTACTGCGTAACTGCGTGGATCACGGAATTGAAAAACACAGGTTGAGAAAGAAAAATAAAAAGCCAGAAACGGGAACTATTAAGGTCATAATCAGCCAGGTAAACGGTGACAGGATAGAAATTTCCATCTCCGATGATGGCGCGGGAATTGACATAAAAAAAGTAAAAGAAGCGGCCATTAAAAAAAGAGTTATATCCAGGCAGGACGCAAGCAAACTTTCCGAAAAAGAGGCTCTGGATCTTATTTTTCAATCAGAGGTGACCACAAGCTCAATCCTAACGGACATATCTGGAAGAGGCCTTGGTATGGCCATCGTGCGCGAAAAAGTTGAAAGGCTCGGCGGTGACGTGTCCGTTGAAAGCCGCCCGGGTCAGGGGACGACAATCCGGGCGCTCCTTCCCATAACCCTTGCCACCTTCAGGGGAATCCTGGTGGAGGCAGGCAACCAGCAGTTTGTTGTTCCCACGGCAAGTGTTGGCCAGGTGGTGAGAATCAATCCAGATGATGTTAAAACCGTTGAAAACAGGGAGACCATCCCCTTAAACGGGCAGACAGTTCCTCTGGTTCGGCTTGAGGACGTCCTTGAAATCCAGCACAGAGAACAAGCATCCACATCAAAACTGATCCCGGCGCTGGTTCTGGGAACCCGGGAGAAACGGATTGCATTCAGCCTGGACAATGTCCTGGGTGAGGAGGAGATCCTGTTTAAGAGTCTTGGAAGTCAACTCTCCCGGGTCAGGAACATATACGGGGCCACGATTCTGGGAAACAGAAAGGTGGTACCCATCCTGAACGTTACAGACTTGATAAAATCCGCAGTACAGGTGAGGCCCACGGCAGCAAGGGGCGCTGTGCGCACGGAAGCAGAACAGATATTTGTGTTGGTTGCCGAGGATTCCATTACCTCACGCATGCTCTTAAAAACCATTCTGGAGTCAGCAGGGTACCAGGTAAAAACAGTGATTGACGGCCTTGAGGCGTTAACGGAGCTCAAAGTAAAAAAATATGATCTATTAGTATCAGATATTGACATGCCCAGGATGAACGGGTTTGTGCTCACCGAAAGAATCCGTAAGGACAAGACACTTGGGGATTTGCCCGTAATACTGGTGACGGCGCTTCACTCCCGGGAAGACCGTGAGCGGGGAATTGATGTCGGTGCAAACGCATACATTGTCAAGAGCAGCTTTGACCAGAGTAATTTATTGGAAGTAATTAAAAAATATATTTAGCAGTCAGGAAATTGCCATGATTAAAGTTTTAATAGCCGATGATTCACATACAACCATGGAATATCTAAAACATCTACTGGATTCAGACGATGAGACCATGGTCGTGGGAATTGCCGAAAACGGCAAAGAGGCGGTGGCGTTATCAAAAAGAAAGCACCCGGATGTGATCTTAATGGACATTAATATGCCCAAAATGGACGGGTTCGAGGCAACCCGCATAATTATGGAAAACAACCCCGTGCCCATCATTATTATGAGCGCAATCCACGATGTTAAAGAGACTGCCGTGGTATTCCGCGCCATGGAAGTGGGCGCGGTCAGCATTTTAAATAAACCATGGGGGATAGAGCACCCGGACCATGAACGTGATTATAAAGAACTGCTTCAAAATGTAAAGTTAATGTCGGAAATAACCATGGTTAGACGTCATAAGCCCATTAAGGAGATGGCAGGGAAGCCAAGGGTAAAACCCCCCGGGATCAGACCTGTGGCAAGGCCTGCTGAAATAAACATAATAGCAATGGGCGCGTCCGCAGGCGGACCTCCTGTATTGAAAGAAATTCTTTTAAAAATACCTGGAAATTTTCCCATACCCATATTGATTGTCCAGCACATATCAAGGGGCTTCATAGACTGCTTGATAAGCTGGCTTGGCCAGACCACGGATTCTGCCATTCACCTTGCCTCCCACGGAAAAATTTTACTTCCGGGCCACGTCTATTTTGCACCGGACGGTTATCACATGGGAGTCCAGGGCTCAAACCGGATACTCTTGAGCAGAGCCAAGCCGGAAAACAGCTCCCGGCCCTCCATCTCCTTTCTCTTCCGAAGCGTAGCAAATATATATGGCCCGTCTGCGGCAGGTGTCTTGCTTACGGGCATGGGGAAGGACGGGGCCGACGGGCTGAAACTCATGAAAGACAAAGGGGCCGTTACCTTTGCCCAGAATAAAGAAAGTTCGTTGATCCACGGCATGGCAGGAGAGGCGATAAAACATGACGCTGCCATGTATGAATTTTCTCCGGAAGATATAGCCAAGGGGCTGACAACTTTGGTTAATAAGGGAATCAAACCCAATCAATTTACATACGAATCCGGCTGAAAAACTGATATCTCTGGGTTTTAAAAAATAAGTGGTAAATGGAAAACGTCTGATGCCCCGATAGAAATAGCAACAAGCTGAACCTCCAAAAAAGGAGTGAGTTATGAAAAATGATGTTTCTTTATTAGTAGTAGAGGACAGCCCCACCCAGGCCATGGAGATTCAATATTTTCTGGAAGATAACGGCTACAAAGTTTTAATTGCTGAAGACGGTGAACAGGCGTTTACCATGTTGAATGATTTCAGACCCGACATCATTATATCCGATATTGTCATGCCAAGGATGAATGGGTACGAACTCTGTGAAAAGATCAAGAATAACCATGGGCTAAAAGATATCCCGGTGATTCTTTTGACAAGCCTTTCCGAACCGGAAGACGTTATCAACGGACTCATTTGCGGGGCCAATAATTTTATTATCAAGCCCTTTGACAAAAAAATAATGCTGTCCCGAATCAAATACACCCTCATCAACATGGAAATGAGAAAATGTGTCACCTCCCAGATAGGAGTTAAAATATTTTTCAGGGAAAAAGAGTATTTTTTATCCTCGGAACGAATACAGATGATTGATCTTTTGCTCTCCACCTATGAAGCTGCTGTTCAAAAGAATAATGCTTTTAAAAAGGCCAACCAGGAACTTGAGCAAATCAAGGATGAGCTAGAAAAACGGGTAGAGGAAAGAACCTCCGAGCTTTCAAAATCCAACCTTCAATTGCACAAAGAAATTGAGGAAAGAAAAAGCGTTGAAAAAGCGTTGCGGCGTTCCGAGAATGAGCTGGCCATCAAGAATCAGATTTCCCGGGTCTTTATTACTTCGTCCGACCATGAATTATTCAAAGATGTTTTAAATATTGTATTAAAGGCCTTAAATAGCAAATATGGTATCTTTGGGTATATTGACGAGGATGGGGTATTGGTCTGCCCTTCCATAACAAAGGATATCTGGGAAGAGTGTAAAATCCAGGACAAGGGTATCAGATTCCCCCGCAAGTCATGGACAGGGATCTGGGGCAAATCTCTTGTCGAGGAAAAACCCTTGTATTCCAACGAACCTTTCGAGGTACCGGAAGGTCATATCCAAATAACAAGAACTCTGAATACCCCCATTATCCATAGTGGAGACATCATCGGTAATCTGCTGGTTGGCAATAAAGAGACGGACTATAACAAGAGCGATGTACAGTTAATGGAGGCCATCGCCAGCCATCTTGCGCCCCTCCTGAATGCAAGGTTGCAAAGAGATAAACAGGCAAAAAAGCGCCAATGCCTCGAAAATCAACTCCTCCAGACTCAAAAAATGGAATCCGTGGGACGTCTGGCAGGCGGGGTAGCACATGATTACAACAACGTACTCAGCGTGATCATGGGTTTCACCGAACTGGCCATGGATGAAAAGGACCTGACCGAATCATTACATGCCGACCTCGAAGAAATCCTTAAAGCTGCAAAACGAGCAACGGACATTACCCGGCATCTGTTGGCATTTGCCCGCAAGCAGACCATTGCCCCAAAGGTGCTTGACCTGAACAAGAGTGTGGAAAGTATGATTAAAATGCTCCGGCGCCTTATCGGTGAGGATATCGATTTTGTCTGGTCCCCGGGGGCGGGGCTGTGGTCCATCAAGATGGACCCATCCCAGATCGACCAGATCCTGGTCAACCTGTGCGTCAACGCCCGGGACGCCATCTCCGGAGTTGGTAAGGTGACCATAGAAACAAAAACTATCTCTTTTGATACAGCCTACTGTGCTGATCACCACGGTTTTATTCCAGGGGAGTTTGTCATGATGGCCGTAAGCGACAATGGCTGCGGCATTGAAAAAAAAATATTGAACAATATTTTTGAACCGTTTTTCACCACAAAGGATTTGGATAAAGGCACCGGGCTCGGATTATCCACGGTCTACGGTATTGTCAAGCAAAACAACGGCTTCATTAACGTCTACAGTGAACCAGGCATAGGAACGACAATCAAGATCTACCTGGCCCGGCATAAAGGTAACGCCGTCAAGATCCAAAGGGGAAATACAGAAGAAATCCTGGCAGGCCATGGGGAGACGGTCCTGATTGTGGAGGATGATCCATCAATCCTGAAACTTGCCCGGCAAATACTTGACAGATTGGGCTACATCGTGTTGACACAAGACACACCAGAAGAAGCAATCAGGCTGGCCAAGGAATATACCGGAAAAATACACCTGCTCGTAACAGACGTGATCATGCCTGAAATGAACGGCCTTGAACTGGCAAACAGGCTGCAATCCATTTACCCGAACCTTAAGCGCATCTTCATGTCCGGGTACACAAGTAATGCCATCGCCCACCATGGCGTTCTTGATGAAGGGGTGCACTTCATTCAAAAACCCTTCTCCAAAAAAGATCTGGCAATAATTGTCAGAAAGGTTCTGGATGAATAGTACACCGAATCATAAATTCCTCGGGGTTATTCGTTAAAAATCTGGCATCCTTCAAAAGTACTTTGCAGTACTTTGAGACCATTCACCATGTTTAAAGACTTTCTTCAAAAAAAGTGTAAAGTACTTTGGGGCATATATGAAGGACGCCGGTTATTTCAGGGAATTTGATGGAAATTTAATCACTATGGACTGAAAGTCCATAAATTGCACCCTTTAAAAAGAGACTGATTGCTCGTGGTAAAGTTAATAATGGAGAGCGGGCGGGATGGGCGAACGGAGGCACCTATAAAGGCCGCCCCCGTTTTCATGAAACCGGAATCATGGGCAAAGAAAATGATTTCCCAATTCCCCCATTTTGAGCTTGTATAAACGAATTTTGCTTCCAAATATTAATTCTTCATTTCGGAAGCGACTTTCTTTCCTTTTTCGAATTGTTCGGCGAAATAATCCTTCATGGCCTCCACATTGAAATTAAGGAGGGTTCCACCGGCCTCGTAATGCTTTATGAACACTTTGCCCACGGCATAGGTCGTCGCTCCGCCCAGCGCGCTCATGGTCAGGATGCTGGTGGCATGCCCGACAATAGGCACGGCCTTGAGAAGCGACTTCACCATGGGCATCACCGACACGGGTGCAGCGCCGCCGACAAGACTTGCGATAATCGATTTTCCCACATCTTTCCGAAATGGTATTTCATAGAGCCGTGAGAGCCTGGAAACCATCTCCAACTGTATTGCGGTGAGTCCCATCACATCCACGAGGGGAATGGGTATCAATCCCAGCCCCAGCGATGCGATGACCCTGTTCTTTACAACCCTGGCGGCTTCTGTAGCCTTGCACACTTCCACGTCCATCTCTTTGACCTCCTCTTTGACTTCCTCTTTGACTTTCTCTTTTTGGGGTTCATCTGTTTTCGTGCTTTTCTTGCCCTTGTCAGCATCCTTCTTTTCGGCGTCTTCGGTTTTCACAGTCTTCTCCTTGGTTATGGGTTGAAAAAAATGACTGAATCAATGTTATACTGTCATTTTGTCGTTTCAACATCAAAGCAGTCCTTTCACGTGTGAGGATTCGGCGGAATCAGGAGGGGCCGTGAATTCCGCCTCGATATTCCTCAAAACTTCCCCGGGGGGGGGGAAAGGTGTTTTACAAAAATCAATTCAATTTTACTCGTTCAAAAAACGTTATGGTCTTTAACATTTTTTCGAGTACTTCCATGCTTGTTGTATCACTTTCCAATGCAATCAATCTCAGCTCGTAACTTTGCCCTGTAATCGGGTCGTAGATTGAGTAAGTAGTAAACCGGTTGCCGTCTTTTTCCCAGGAAAACGTGTCGGCCGTATATGTTGATGCATAATCGGCATTTTTTATTATTTGCAAAGTCTCTTCATCAAAAAATACGGAAACGCCATCATTTTGCAACTGATTCTTGATAGCGTCGGTATTGCTTTGAAGCGATCCTTCGGCAGTATAATATACTTGAATTTCCGCTGATGAGTCGGGGTCTGTCAAGATTCGAAGAATTTTTGATCCTAAAGCGTCATCACTTATATTCAACAGGTTCCAATCATTAGGATATAAAAAGCTTGCACCTAACTCCAAGCCATTATAACCAAGATAATCTGGATCAAGATCCGGATCGGTATTGTCAATGTCAACAATAAGTTCGGCGTAACTTTTTGTTCCGCCAAGATTTTGGAGCGACATCTGCAATTTATAAACGCCTTTTTGCGCGGCCTGATATTTCACGGCAAATGGCGTATCGGAAAATGTAAGCCTTTCACCCAGGGTGATGACATCTCCGCCATTAGAATTCGGTTCTCTGAATGTCGGCTCAAACTGATCCCCCGGCGCGGTCTTGATTTCATAATTATCCGCACCTGTTTCATCCCACATGGAAAGTACCTTGCCTCCCTCCCTGTTTTCAACAAGCAAGAAGACATTACGAAAGATAGCGCTCTCTTTTGGATAATACAACCCGAAAACTTTTGTCTGGTTCGGGGTTGAAGCTTCTGTAACAAATGCGACTGGTATCTGTTTTTGCGTATCCGAAAGAGTCGGCGTCCAAGCATGCCATAGAAAATCGTTTTCCATCTCTTTCTCGGGAATATCAATATCAATCATTGTTTTATCGAGATTATACGCCTTATATCTTACAGGTTTGGTATAATGTTCAATATAGGTGCTTGCATCTTTTTCGAAGAAAACCGAAAATTGCACGTTGACAAGCCCTTCACCGCTTGTCGTCAAGACTGCCGGCGGCGGATTTTGATAACTATATGGTCTGTCCGAGCAACAATCATCCAATCTCATCGTAATCAGAGGTTTGCTTCCAGCCATAATTTCATCTATTTTATCGAAATATTTTTCCAGAAAACGGCTCCAATTCAAATAGGGTACTTGGAGCGGATATTGTTCGGAAAATGTTCCCACACCAGGAAAAACAACATCAAAGGCTTGACGATTCTGGGGGAAATAAATAGCCATCCCATTAGCGTACAAATTATCTTCATTGTGACCGCCGACTCCTGGAACAATCATGCGCTTAACATTGTCAATCACATTATTCGCAGCTGACCTGGTAGGATCCTCAGACTTTGAGGAAAGTAGTTCCATAAAACGAATTAAATCC
The DNA here is from genome assembly GCA_937124525.1 of uncultured Desulfobacterium sp. The sequence continues at coordinate 1,883 of CAKZLA010000085.1, read as the reverse complement.
ACCGAGCTGGTTCCAATATCACCATTGTTAAACATCGGAGTACCTTGGCGCGACAGGGCAATATTCTTCAAATCCTGCATGGACTCGACACTGACATTCTGCACAAAATTATCGACAGCATCAAGAGCATCCTGTGTCTCAGCCAGGTCCACCATGTAGACAGCTGCATTTGACACATAATGTTCGGGTTGACTCAGATAGCCATAAGTGGCGTTGACAAGATTTTTACTTAGTTCAAAAGAACTGATCTCAGGATTTTCGTTAATTTGGGTCAGCATGGCCGTATAATCCCATCCGGATCTGTCCAGGTCTTCCTCGGAGACAATCGCATAATCTGCAAAAGGCATGGTTGCACCCATGACTTCCAACTGTCCCATAAGACAAGCATGCCAGATAAATAAATCAAATTTGCCAATACCTGTTTCTTGAAGGATCTCATCCATAGCTTGATTCAGTTCAGGCATATTGAGCATATCATAATTGGAATGGTTAAATGATCCCGCCGAATAATCAAAACCATAACCTATCCAACCGGTTCCGTGTCCGAAAAGGGACAGAATATATCTTTCCGCCGGAAAATTTTTAATAGCCCATGTGACAAAATCGACTAAATTTGCGGGATCTCCGGTGTCGATTTCCGGTATTATTTGAATTGATTTTTGTTGCAGGCCTGATGCCTCAAAGCCATCAGGCATTGTGCGTCCAAGATTCTTTAATAGTTGGTCGAGGGCGAAAATATCCAGATCTTCTTGCACGCCAGCTTCAACTATGCCAGCCAATTCGCTGTAGTCATCGGTTTTCGGATCGAGTCTGTATTGAAAATAATCCATTGCGTCTTGCTGTTGCACTGAAAAATCACCTGATGATGTCACACCGGATTTTTTTTCAATGTAAAATCGACGGGGATCATTCCAGTTGCCATAGGCTTTGTTCCAGTATTTCGTGTTAGGCACGGCCCTGTCATATTGAACAACTACATTGACATCGTCTGTACTACCCAAAGTCTGCAATTTCATGATGTCAAAAGCCCCAAAGGGCGCCACTGCTTCATCACCTGCCATGTATTCAATATAAGTCCACTTCGCACGAGCCTTCGGCAGTTCGATTTGTTCTGTCTCGGAATTACATCCGTCATTATTGCCATCTGAGCAAGCGCATAGTAAACAAAATAATAAGCCTATTATTATAATAAAATATGTATTTGGTGGGATTGCAAATCTTTTCATTAATTCATCTCCCTTTTTTGTAAGTTCTCAACAACCCGGGGTGACAAAGCCTGTTTAGCCTTTAAATGCTGGGTGTTATTTAAAATAATTTCCTGAATGGCCGGACTTATTGAGAAATTACCCTTTTTTAAGTTTATTAACCCTCTATTCGCTTATTTTTTTATAACTTATTGAATTTATTAATACCAAAAAGTTGGCCATTAAAAAACCAAGGTGATATTATCTAGTAATTACACAACCTTATAAAGACGAGCGAAATGTGGGTATTAAGCATCTCCTAATTTATATTGATTCATTACGTAAAACAATCGACATATAAAATTAGCTTGCCACGGTCATGGGGTCTATTTCATCAAGTCACCTCCTTTCCTTTATTCCTTTAAGACCTCAATCATCTCATTAGTTTATATCGATTCATTTCATATCAGTAGTAAATATTCGGGTTGATCATGTAAATGTTTGGTCAGTGCCCCATATTCACCTGTTTGGGACTGCGTAGCTGAGCAGGCCAAAAAAAGGTGAAGATGGGTTACTGACCGAATATTTACCCGGAAAAACAGTGGTAACCATAAATCACAACCACATCAGACAAGGAGGTATATTATGCCTGGATTTAATCAAAGAGGCCCCATGAATGAAGGCCCCATGACCGGACGA